>JBIISH010000105.1:0-5987 GCA_044341115.1 Candidatus Nanopelagicales bacterium | reverse complement strand
TCAACGGAGTTAACCGTCTTCTCGACCAGCTCGATGCGATGCCAATGGCAACACGAGGGCCACTTCCGCTCAATGAAGCACAGGCGATGACGGCTTTGTTCTCCGCCATGTACACACCGGATAGATGGCAAACACTTCGGCAGGCGCTCTCGGCGGCAAAGCAAGGTGATGGCAGTCCACTCCAACGCATGGCGGAGAGCGCTTCTGACCAAACCGGGCCCAACTCCTACGCAACCAATATGGCTTCAGCCTTTTATGCAATTTCCTGTCTTGATGTTCCTGCAACTCCAAAACTCAAAGGCCTTGCGGCTTCTGCCGCGAAATGGTCACGCAATGTCCCTGTACCGGCAATGGCTCGAGCGATGTCCTGGGGCAATGCCCCCTGTAGTTATTGGTTCGCGCACGGATCCCCAAGGAGTGCCGTGCAATCAAGCACCGATGCGCCCATCTTGATTATCGGAACAACGGGTGATCCGGCCACACCATATTCATGGGCGCAGACCCTGAACCGCCAACTCACTACGTCTACCTTGCTCACTTTTCGCGGAGAGGGTCACACCGGCACCGCAAACGGAAACAATTGCGTTGACTCAAGCGTTGCGGACTTCCTCACGACGGGCGCATTGCCACCTCAGGGCAAAACCTGCTCTTAGCTTTCGCTCTTCGTACCGTCACCATCATCAGCGAGACCAGCGAGGAACTCCTCGACCTGAGCGGCGATGGCATCTGCATTCGGAATATCCGCGGGATCGATGGCGCCGAATCCACCAGATGGAGTGGCCACTGCATTCGTTGATAGTTGGTCATATTGCTGCTCAAGCGCGCTAACCACAGTAGCGAACTCATCATTGCCATCAAGTTGCTTTGCCACCTCAGTATCTGCCGCGCGAGCCGCGGAAGTTAACCCGTCGTGAGGAATAACAAGCCCGGTGCTGGAGGTGAGGCCTTCAAGTAATACCAATGCACCGCGGGGGTATTCGAATTGCACGAGGTAATGCGGCACCTGCGCGGTCACCCCAAGGGAGGGCAGTCCGTTTTGTCCAAGATGAAGTTCCAACATGGCACCAACATGACCTGGCACCTCAATTTCACCATTCACTGCGGGTATTCCGAATACCAAACTTGGATCGCTGCCATGGATCGTCACCCCCACTGGGCGGGTATGCGGTGCCGGCCACGGAATGGCTGAGAGGCCGGCTGCGAGACGAACGCCATAACGAGCCACGATCGCATCGACTGCAGCCATGAACCTCATCCACTGGTAGTCCGGCTCTGGCCCCACCAACAGAAGGAACCGAGTGCCATGACTATCCGTTACGTCGTATAACAAAATTTGTGGCATGTCGACAGAGGCAAAGTGATCGACGACGAAGGACATTCTTGGCCGACGAGCGCGATAATCCAGCAACTCATCGACGTCAAAGGATGCGATCAGTGTGTGTTCGCACGATGTCAGAATGTGTTCGGCCGCTAGTCGGACCCCGCCGCCGGCATCAACGAATCCAGCGAAGGCATGAACCAGCACGGGCGGCTCAACAAAAGCCGTCTCATGATGGATCGTGATGAGTTCGTCTGGTGAACGCATGTTTACCTCCTCTGGTTACAACTGTAAGCGTGATCGTCTTGTTCCACGAATTCACTGACAGCGAAACTATTTCTTCTCGAGTGATCCAGCGCCTTTCCCGAGGAAAGAAGTGAATTTCGATGTAACTTCGGGCCCACTCAAAAACGCTTCACGATCTGAGTCCGGCAAATTCCAGGCAAACTCGCACACCCTCGACCAAGCGATGCCTACCGCCTTGGTCAGCGTCCCCGCGACCGTTGCTGAAATCGCAGATCCCGCTATCGCGCCACCCGGAATGAATTTCATCAAACTCGTCACCGCATAGCGTCCTGCCATTGTCGCTCCACCAGTTAGCACTACCGACCCAGCCACAGCGAGTGATCGTGACTTACTCGGCGGCAGACCCCACGCGGCAGTGATGCGAGCGATCATCGTGACTTGGTTAGGGACGAGAACTGCCGCGTCGGCGAAAGGTACGGGAATCGCGCCTATCCCCATCGCGACCGTCACCGCCTGTTTGATGATGGTCGCCACTTCTTTTTTTTTGCGACTCACATCAACCACCTGAGCTGCCGTGAGCGCCCGCTCAGCCGCCTGCGGCACCACCGCATAAGTCGCGTCGAGCAGCGTTTGCAACCCGTAGACAGGTGAATCGGAAAATTGATCGACGAGTGCGTTCGTCAGGACAACGTGCCCATCTGGGCTGACCGGCAGGTGCAGGGAGTTGATGTGATCGGCCAGAGCAAGTGCGTCAGGATGTATGTCACCTGCGCGGGTGGGCACCTGGGTGAGAACGATGATGACGGGTAAGCCCATTCCGGCAAGTTCGCGCACAAACTGCTCCTGAGCAGATTCAAAGCGCCGATCCGACCAGCGGACGAGGTACCACACTGCATGGATTCGCTCCGCCACAGGTTTGGCGGCATCGGCGGCTATCAGCGAACGGAGGCCGGCGAGAATCGCATTGCCAGAAGTCCCCGTTTCAAATCCCTCAGAGTCATAGATCCCTAGAAATCCATCGGGGTGCTGGTAGTACATCAATCCTCGAGTCACTGGCGCACCGACCCCAGTGGATGCGACGTCTTGGCCAAAAATCGCGTTAATCAGCGTGGATTTTCCTGAGCCGGTCTTGCCAAACACTGCAAGATTGAACATCCCCATGGACGCGAACGCCTCGGCGAATTCCTTGGCAAACATTCCTTCCAAGGCCGCCGGGGTGAGGTCCGGGGTGTTTGGTGGCACGGTCACACTCCTCAGGGTACGCATAGGTACTGGCGCACGGGCACGCGGTGAAGGCATTTTCACTGCACACGGGTTACCGTGTAGGGGATGACTTCCCCTCAGAATCGTTCGCGCTCGATCACCACTTGGTCGGTCACCCTCCTCTGCGTGGCCGCTGTAGCCCTCGGAGCCCTGTGGTGGGGGGTCAATGAGGCCAAAACAGCCGGTTACGTCGGCTCGGTTGTCGTACCCGCCGAGATCGGCGACATCGTTATCGAGGCGGCAGAGCGCTGCCCCGCAGTATCCCCGGAAATCCTTGCCACCCAAATCTGGGCGGAGAGCCGGTGGGATCCGCTAGCCGTGAGTCCAGTCGGGGCACAGGGCATTGCCCAGTTCATGCCCCCCACCTGGGAGCAATATGGAATCGATGCGGATGGCGACGGGGATGCCGACGTGTGGAACCCAGTGGATGCCATCCATTCAGCGGCGGAATTAAATTGCGTCAACCGGCGCCTCGTTCGAGAGGTTCCGGGTAAACGCCTGCACAACACGCTCGCGGCCTACAACGCCGGATTCGGCGCGGTACGAAAATACGACGGGGTGCCGCCGTTCCCTGAAACTGAGAAGTATCTTGCGAAGATTCTGGAGAACAGCAAGACCATCACGTTTGAGTGAGCGCCGACCTCAAAATTTCATCGGCCTTGATCGTTGCAGCTGCGTCTGAGTCTGAGCTCCCACTTATTCCCCAGGTTTTAAGTTCGCGCAGAACTGACTCACGAGCCCGAGCAAGTTGTTCGGCAACCACCCGCTTCTCGGCCCATTTCAGTTCACGATCCCGCAGCGCGAACTCCACACTCGCCATCTGGTCCGTTGAGCAGGGCAGGTCGTAGGTGAAGGAAACAAACTCCGCGATGTCCTCCCGGTAGTCGTGACCACGGCGACCGAAATCCCCAGGCCGCACGTCCATTGCATTCACCATGTCGAGGCCGGTCAACACAAACGTGTTGCCCGGGCGCCACGATGAAGACTTAGGCACTCCAACCGGGCGGGTTTCCACCGGGCCAAGCCATGCTGGCTGGCGCAAAATCAAATTGGTGCCGAACTTCGGGATCGGATCATCATGATGGGTGAGCAGCACGATGCGGATGCGGTCACGCTCAGCTGGGTCCAGCGCCAAGACTTCATCAAAATTATCGACCTCGGCGATAGCACCGTCGGGGTCTACGCGTGCAGGATCGAATCGCCAAGACTTTGCGAATTCAGTTGCCGATGGTGTGCCAAGAAAAAGTCCGGAGTGGATGAAGTCCCGATTCAAAGCCTCCATGGTGCGATGCCGCCAAACATCTTGCATTGTCTGGGCACCCAAACTTTCACCGAAAAGAACGAAGCGCGGTCGCTTGGCTGGATCCATGCCACGCAAATATCCTGTGACCGCGTGCATCACAGAACGGTTCTGCTCTACCGCTAATCCGGTACGCGTCAAGGACATCGATGAAGGGAGCATCGAGTACTGCATCGTCGCGATGGCGCAGTCACCACGCGCGAAGTATTCAAGTGCTTCAGCAGCAACATAGTTGATGTAGCCAGATCCAGTGGGCGAGGCAAACATCAAGACTTTGCGATCGAAAGCACCCACTCTGATGAGTTCATCCATGAGAAGGTCGACACGATCCTCGACCTGCTCGGACGTTCCCAATCCAACAAACACTCGAATCGGATCAGCTAGGGCTGGCTCCCCCATGACCTGAGAAATCTCTTCACGGCTCAGCACCATGTTGACGAAACGTCGACCCTCACGAGACAACGATTCGAATGAGACCAAACTCTCCGGACTCCCCGAGACTGCGGGGTTCTGCGGCGGGTTGTTGTAGGCAGGCTCGATGGAGCTGCCGCCATCCTCAACACGACGAACCGCGAATTCGTAACCGGTGACAAGGAGGCCACCGAGTAGTCCCAGTGAAACCAGGTGCCCAATGGGGTTGGCAACTGAGTTATACGACGGAGCAACTTTGCTCATCCCCCTCGCTACAGCGTGCGCGATGGCCCCCTCCGCGAATTGGAGACTAATGACACCCGCGCCAACTCCAGTCGCAATCAGAATTGAATTCCGGGTAGAGACCTGCGCGATTGTCTTATCACCCAACGCTTCGGCACGCACATGTGCGAGGTGGATCTGCCACGCAGACGCGGCAACACCCAGTGGCAGCGCAATCGGGACTCGTCGCATCCAACGCGTGCGCGGATCGGATTGCTCTAGCACGTCGGAAACACCAAAGAGAAAAGAAAGTCCGGCACCAAGAACAGCCACTCGGGCTACTCGGTTGGCCGCGATGCGCAAGGCGCCGCGTCGAAGTCGCTCATCTTCACGCGGAGGTAGGGCGCGAGCCACACCCTCAGCCACTGCTGCTGCCACGAGATTGCCTGCTACACCGAAGATGAGCCTTCGGCCGGTGGTCCGGGTTTCACCATTACCGCGAATTATCGCCTCACCGATGCCTTCGATGGTGCTCTGCGCCACGGTGACAAGTGAGAGGGTTGTAGCCGAAATCACTCCGGTGGCGATGGCTTGATCAATAGTGCGCCGCGGTTGGAGCCCGGGTTCGAATGAAGGTCCTACTGACGCTGCTGCGGCGAACAGTGCGACCCGTTCAGCCCTGCTGCGGTCAGGCCCTAAAAGTCCCAGCACCGTATTGGCCCGCTGAAGAAAAGTCACGATGGGCATCTTGCCATCAAGGTTC
Organism: Candidatus Nanopelagicales bacterium; assembly: GCA_044341115.1. Classification (GTDB taxonomy): domain Bacteria; phylum Actinomycetota; class Actinomycetes; order S36-B12; family S36-B12; genus CAIXFB01. Next base: position 464 of record JBIISH010000105.1, on the reverse strand, counting down.
GTGCATAACTAGTGAGTAATCAAGCAACGACGACTATTGACTGATGATTTTCCACCACGAGGCGGCCATCAGGCGTCCAGAGTCTGCGTAATTCACTGGTGAACCCGTCTTCGGCGCAGGTGACCACTGCCTCATGAAGGAGCGGTTCGGCGGGCGAAATCTCACCAGGATCAACCAACAGGTGCGTACCGAATGACACTGTCGCCATCGGGCGTGGGCTTGCCAAGGCCGTGTACGCGGCGGGCCACCAGGCATCTACCAATCCCAACAGAAGGTGAGCTGTCCATTGAGTTAAGCCAACAAGGCCGATCCAACCTTCAGTGCGCGCCGGTGCGCCACTCATGGGAATGCCAAGACGTGGTCGGTATTCGAGGTGCCGTGAGAAAACCGGCCCAAGAGGCGGATCGATCGAGACGACCGGAACGTCCTGCCACGAACCCAGTGTGGGAACTGGCGCCAATCCC
>JBIISH010000204.1:0-3933 GCA_044341115.1 Candidatus Nanopelagicales bacterium | reverse complement strand
GTTGCTCTCGGGGTTGCTGTGATTACAACTGCTTGAGTCAGCGCCTCACCCTGTGCGCTACTCACCATTGTTCGCCACGTGGACATTCCCGACCCGCGCCGAAGGCACTCCACCGAGATCGTCGATGGCCCAACGGGAACGGGAGCAAAGATTTGCGAGGAGATAGTGCGAACCCGTCGATCGGAATCTTGATCGACCTGCTGACGTTTTTCCACTGCCAACACTTGAGCTCCGATGACCAGCCCACCCCACGCGCCACGACCTTGCTCCCAGCCTTCTGGGACAACCCAGTTCACAGCCGAGAAGTCTTTTTTGGCGGGAGTAAGAGTGAGCGCGGCTTCAAAGTCCGTCTGCGGTGCCGAAACTACGGGCTCAGACACCGGCGGGCTTCACATCTGAGGGTTTACCTGAATCAAAATCTCCGCTGGTGTCTGCCCCTAAATTCCCGCTGGCCAACGCAGACTTCTTCAACCACTTTTCCCAAGGGATATTCCACAAACCACCCGGGCCATTCCATGGCTCAACCGTTGACCCACCCGTGTTGACGAAGAGAACAACATCACCGGGGATTGTCTTGTCGAATATCCATTTTGCATCGGCTTCAAACATGTTTGTGCATCCGTGCGATCCGTTGTATCTGCCCAACCGGCTATACGCCCAGGGAGCTGTGTGGAGGAACTCACCGGTTGGCGTCAAGCGCGTATTCCACGGCGCAGGCAATTCGTAAAAATCCGCTGGATCGTCGAGTCCGAGCGCAGCACTGGTGTAGACCTTGTCGGCTTCTTTGGACGTACTGATCACCTTGACGCCGTTTCGAGTTTCCCAACCAGGGCTGCCAAGGGACACCTTGAACGTCTTCACCTTTTGGTCGTCAACAAAAACGCGCATCTCTTTGGTAGCACCATCAACTCGGGCAATGAGTCTGCGCGCTGTGCGGAAGGAATACGTGGTCACCAAAGACTTGGAGCCGACGACGTAATCTCCGTCGTACGTGCCGAGCACCGCACGATCGAGAGTCGATGTAATTTCAATGAGTGAGCGCCCTGGCCACCAAGACTTCGGTCGAAAGATGACGCTGCGATCATCAATCCAGCCCCAAGCCCCAGGCACCTGATACGTGACGCCCTGCGGGTTTGTTGCGGTGACCAGCAGATGGCGCTCGACGGCCGCCTTATTTGAAATGGGTTTTGAGAATCGCATCTTTGGAAGCGTGCCGACGCCAAGTTCCTGATCTTTGCTGCGAGATCCGAGTTCATTTCCAGATGCTGTGAAGGTCGCGCTTACCCACGTTCGTGGCGATGGCAAACGAAGTGGCTTATCGCGGTCGACGCCGGCTGGTGGCGCAGGAATACCTGCGATTGGCCCGGCAGCAGCGCTCGGACCGATCGCGTTCAGCGCGCGAAGGTAGACGTCGTACCTGCGACCATCTGTCAGACCACCGATGATGCATGCGGATGGGCCCACCACACATTCGGACCAAATCTGCCCATTCAGGGAGAACTCATGACGAGTCGCGATCTGGATGACCGGCTCAAGAGGCGCATATGTCACAACGAGTTGGCCACGAGTGGCACCGCCATCCACACCGGTGATCACTGGCGGGACCGGCACGGTCATGACCGGGGTGACCTCATTTGCCATGGCGACCGGAATTGTTGACGTCAGGGCTACACCCGCGGCCATTACGAGAGCTATGAGGCCATACATGGGGGAAGATCTACTCACGCTGCCCACCATACGTCGGGCTCAACTAGATCGTAAACCCGACGATCAAAGCTGGCCCACTACCAGGGGACTACTTGGCGGTCCTCCCACAGCAGCCCAGTAGGAACTACTTCTCCGGCCGGATTCCGATCAGGTCTCGTTGCTAACCACACGATGGTGTCAGCTGCTTCGACTGCGGAGCGAGGCGCATCAGGGCCCCCCATGTCCGTCCTCGTGTGGTTGGGACACATTGCATCAACCAGCACACCTCGCGCACCCCACTGCAATTCAGCTGCAAGGTTGCGCGTGAGGGCATTCACTCCGGCTTTGCTGATCCGATAGGGGGCTAGGCCTCCTGACGTGCCGGGTCCGGAGAATCTGCCCAGACATGCTGAGACCGTGACGATCCGGCCGTCGCGACGCTCGATCATGCCTTTCGCGAAGGTGTTAATCGCGTGAAATGCACCGTCGAGGTTGACGGACATGACTCGACGCCACTCGTCACCTTCAGTTCGCATGGTCTTCGTCATCCGATCAGACATCACGCCCGCAGAGACCACAAGAATGTCTGGCGCCGCCAAACTTCCGAGCTGTTGCGCGGCTCGGTTCACAGCATCGAGATCACCAACATCGGCATGTGCTCCGACCGCATCGATTCCGTCCTTTTCCAGTTCCGTTGCGGCTGCATAGGCACGTTGCTGGTCAAGGCCAAGCAGAACGACGGTGGCACCTCGGAGCCCCAACTCGCGGGCAGCGGCAAAGCCAATCCCGCGAGAGCCACCAGTAATGAGAGCCACTCTGCCGTCTACATCGACTTCAGTTCCCACCTCGACCATGTGGCAAGCGTGCCGCCCGATGGAACATCTCGCATCCGCAATCCATGAGCAGGCCGCGCTGCTACTAGGCTGCCATTGTCAGCAAGCGCCCACATGGGCAATTTCGCGCCGGAGGATGCACCGTGGCGACACCGACCCCGGGTCAGTCGTATGACCCGAGCCCGAACCCGAACTCGAATCTCACCATTCCTGGACCGGTTTCTGGTTTTGGACCCAATGAGTGGCTCGTGGATGAGATCTACCAGCAGTTCCTGAACGACAAAGGTTCCGTTGATCCGGCGTGGTGGGAATTTTTTGAGGACTACACGCCCGCTGAGCATTCACCGGTTGCTGCTCACGCGAGGTCGGTGATGGAGGATTCACAGCCCACCCCCGTTCCAGCTCCAGTTCCAGCTCCAGCTTCAGCTCCTGCGCCCATTCCCGCTCCCGCCCCCACAAAAATCGCCAGTGACTCCGTCACGCTGAAGGGCCCAGCAGCTCGGGTTGTTGCCAACATGGACGCCAGCCTCTCCGTGCCCACTGCAACCAGCGTGCGCGCGGTCCCAGCAAAGTTGATGATCGATAACCGCGTCGTGATCAACAACAACCTGGCCCGCGGACGAGGTGGGAAAGTTTCCTTCACCCACCTCATCGGCTGGGCATTAGTGAGAGCGCTCGCCGAGATCCCCGAAATGAACAACGCGTTTGCCGTCGTTGATGGCAAGCCCACGTTGATGATCAATCCTGCGGTCAACCTCGGCCTCGCCATTGACCTTGCAAAGCCTGACGGCACACGCCAACTCATGGTCCCGTGCATCAAAGGCGCGCAAGACATGGATTTCGTTACATTCTGGTCAACCTACGAAGAGTTAGTGCGGCGGGCTCGAGCAGGCAAGCTCACAGTCGATGACTTCGCCGGAACGACAATTTCTCTGACCAACCCCGGCACTATCGGTACCAACCACTCGGTCCCGCGGCTCATGGAAGGCCAAGGCACCATCGTGGGTGTCGGAGCTATGGAGTACCCGGCTGAGTGGCAGGGTGCTTCGCCTGAATCCATAGCCCGCAACGCTGTCTCAAAGATTTTGACACTGACATCCACCTACGACCACCGGATCATCCAAGGTGCCCAGTCCGGTGAATTTCTTCGCCGGATCCATCAACTTCTCCTCGGGGAAAACGGGTTCTACGACGATATTTTCTCCTCACTCCGCATTCCCTACGAGCCGGTGCGCTGGGCACACGATGTTTCGGCCAGCCACGAAACCGATCTCGACAAAACCGTTCGTGTTCAAGAAATCATTCATGCTTATCGCGTGCGCGGTCACCTCATGGCCGACACCGATCCGCTCGAGTACCAGCAGCGCACCCACCCCGACCTCGACGTTCTTTCGCACGGACTCACTCTGTGGGA
>JBIISH010000041.1:0-9956 GCA_044341115.1 Candidatus Nanopelagicales bacterium | reverse complement strand
GTTTGACTCAGCTGATGAAGTTGCGAACTGCGTCGTAGTTCTCGTCCTTTTTACGGACAACACCCACGATCAGGCCAATCACGAACATCACGAACGGCAGCAGCACCAGAATCCAGCCGGTCGTATTCATCTCCCATGGGCCACCCTCGCCCGAGGCAGTGCCCGAGAAGAGGTTGAACCGACTCATGAGCATGTATTCGCCGACCGCGAGGCCGATGATCGCGAGGACCGGTGCGATCTTGGTGTGCCAGATCCGGGTGTCCTCCTTGGTGCGTTGGAAGTAGACGATCACCGAGATGCTGACGAGAATCTCCGTCAGAACGATCGCGATGACGGCTACGCCGCCGAACCAGTAGAAGATGTTCAGGATCGGATCCCAGGCGAAGATGATGCCCGCGATGATTAGGAGCAGAGCGAACACCGTGACGAGGCTTGTGGAGACATGCGGCGCCTGGAACTTGTTGGTGCGATCCAGTGCCTTCGGCAGCACACCCGAGCGCCCCATCGCGAAGAAGTAACGGGCTGCAGAGTTCTGCATCGCCAGGCCACCTGCGAAGAGCGAGGTGATGACGACCCATGAGAAGACATCTGCAAGCCATACGCCCACGAGATCGGTGGCAGCACCGAACAGCACCGCTGACGGATCCGACAGCGGCACACCGTCGATCGCGGTGATCTCGAAGACCTTGTTCTGGATGTCGGTGGCACCGAGGTAGGTGACCAGACCGAAGCCAACGATCGCGAAAAGCGCGGTGATCGCGATGACCGAGATGTAGGTGGCCCGAGGAACCGTGCGCTTGGGGTCCTTGGACTCCTCGCCGTAGATCGCGGTGGCCTCGAAGCCGATGAAGGATGCGAGGGCGAACGCGAACGCGATACCCGCGCCGCCGGTGAGACCGCCCTCCATGATCGCCGCGGGGCTGAACGAGGCAGCCACGTTGACACCCTCGGGTCCGCCATCGGCGAGCGAGGCGATGCCGACGATGAGCAGGGCGAGAACTTCGACAGTGAGCAGCACGCCGAGAACCTTGGCGCCGATGTCGACCGATGCCACTGAGAGTGCCCAGATAAGCACGACGATGACGATCGCGTAGATCCACCACTCAAGCGATATGCCGAACTTGGCCTCAAACTGGAACTTCATCTGACCGGCGATGAAACCGATGATCGCCCACTGCACCGTGAGGTACGCGACGATGGATGCGAAGGCTGAGCCCACTCCGGGCACCATGCCCAAGCCGCGACCCACATATGCGAAGAACGCACCGGTGTTGGTGACGTACTGGCTCATGGTGGCGTAGCCGACACTGAAGAGCAGCAGCACGATGCCAACGGCGAGATACATGCCAGCCGCACCTGCGCCGTCACCAATGCCGATGGCGACAGGGAACGCACCCGTCATTCCCGCCAGCGGTGCAGCTGCGGCGACGACGAAGAAGACGATTCCCCAGAGTCCGAGGGTGCCCTTCCTCAGGCTTGTTTCTTTTGTTTCTGGATCACCCGGGGGCAAATCCTGATCTGATTGGGGAAGATTTTCCCTCTGCGACATATTTCCTCCATGGTGCTACGTGGTGCAGTGGACGTGGCATGGACCATTTATGTGGGACCGAACGAATGCTCAATGTGCTGTATCAGATATCCAACGTCAAGCAACTTGGCATAAGTTTTGGAAATTGGTTCGTAATTGCGACGAACGCTCCCACGGATCATCCGCCGATTTCCTTTAACCGGTGCCGCTGTAATTTGCCTGTCGTTGTCTTGGGGAGTTCGCCCACAAACTCGACCTGCCGTGGGTATTTATAGGGGGCGATGACCCTTTTCACGTGGTCTTGGAGTTGCTTCCGCATCCCATCGTCAGCGTTATTACCCGCGAGTAACACCACAAAAGCTTTGACCACCACACCGCGGTCCTCATCGGGAGCTCCGACCACAGCCACTTCAGCCACTGCCGGGTGGGAAAGCAGTGCGTTTTCCACTTCAGGCGCCGCAATGTTGTATCCGCTGGAGACGATCATGTCGTCGGCCCTTGCCAAGTAACGGAAATATCCTTGTTCATCTTCGGTGTAGATATCGCCGGTGATGTTCCAGCCGCCCTGTACGTAAACCCTTTGCCGCTCATCGTCAAGGTAGCGACAGCCGGTCGGGCCGCGCACCGCCAAGCGCCCCGGAACGCCCGGTGATACGGGTTCAAGATTGTCATCCACCACCATGGCGTGATAACCGGGCACCGCTTTACCCGTGGATCCCGGGACGATGTCTTCATCTGCTGCAGAAATGAAAATGTGCAGCATCTCGGTGGCACCGATGCCATCAATGAGCCGAAGTCCTGTGGCATCACGCCACGCGTGCCAGGTTGCTTCAGGAAGTGTCTCGCCAGCGGAAATGCAGCGACGCAAAGAAGATACGTCGTTCTCCGAAATCAACGGGAGCATGGCGCGATAAGCGGTGGGGGCCGTGAACAAGCACGTAACGCCGTGCTCCGCGATGGCGCTCAACACATTCGCAGGTGATCCAGCCTCAAGCAGCACGCTCGAAGCACCCACCCGCATCGGGAAGATTACGAGTCCACCAAGCCCGAAGGTAAAGGCCAGGGGTGGACTCCCTGCGAACACGTCATCTGCGGTGGGCTTGACGATATGCGCGCTAAAAGTGTCAGCGATAGCGAGCACATCTTGATGGGTGTGCATCGTGGCTTTGGGTTTGCCAGTAGTACCCGATGTGAAGGCCAGCAGCGCAACATCCTCAGCTGCCGTAAACACCGGTTTACTCACCTGCGATGCGCCTTCAGCCCGAACCTCTAGTCGGTCATCAGAATCCCCGCCGTAGACCAAAGTTTCGCCCGTAAAATTCTCGACCAGATTCCACTCATCCATGAATCGGTGATCCACGATCGCTAACGAAGGTGCAGATACCTCGACGATCGGTGCAAGTTCGCCAGAGCGCAGCAGCGGGATCGTGGTGACCACCACGCCACCAGCGCGCAGCACCGCGAGCCACGCGATTACAAGCCACGCATTGTTCGGCCCGCGCAGCAGCACACGATTGCCCGGAATGAGACCTGCTTCGATGAGCACGCTGGCGCACTGTTGAACGTGGGCGCTCAACTGCCCATAAGTCAGCACCGCATCGTGCGCGATGAAAGCAGTGTGATCAGGCCCGTGACTCGCGATCGTGGCATCGAGTAGCTCAACACTCGCGTTGAGACGTTCCGGGTAATTCGATCCGGGCACATCAAGCATCACCGGCCACGAATCACGTGGCGGTAAACGATCTTCAGTGAAGGTGTCGATGTGTGCGGTTGCCCGCACTTTCGACCCCTGACTATTCATATAGGCGGGCTTTGCCGATTCGATCCATCGCGACTTCTGAACTCCAAGGCAGCATGAGCGCACCCAGTCTCGAATCTCGATACATCCGCTCGAGCGCCAGGTGCTTGAGCATCGACTGGCCACCGCACACCTTTACAGCGATCCGGGCAACGTCGTTGGCGTGCTCCATGACCGTGTACACAGCGGCCCACGCAGACACCATGTCATCTTCCGTGGGATCAAGGTGGGCACTGTCAACCACGCTATGCAGCATCACTTTGCTCTGTTCGTATTTGATCTGCATCTCAGCCCATCCGTATTGCTTGATGGGGTTGTCTCTACGTGCCGTTCCCTTCGCCGCGCCGGGCATCTCGCCGCGCAGGTACGCCTGCGTGAAATCCAAGATTCCCTTAGTCAGACCCAAGTACGACGGTGCCAGCGACATAAACAGGTACGGGTAGCGGTTGGCTGCCTGGTCGTACATGCCACCTGGCATCACTTCATCGTCGAAGGGTACGAAAACTTCTTTGAGCAACAGCGTGCGCGAGACGGTGCCGCGCATGCCAAGTGGGTCCCAGTCGTCGACAAGTTCAACGCCGGCAGAGTCTGCGCGGACTGAGAGCAACCGCAAGAAGTCTTCACCTGGCACTTGGCAGGTCACGTTGTAGCGACTTGCCGCACCTGAGAGTGATGCGAAGATCTTGCGACCGGTGACGAGGTAACCGCCCTCGGTTGGAGTGGCCAGGGTCGAGATTCCCGCGAGCGCCCCCGGGTTCAAGCCTTCACTGAATGGCTGCGAATGGATATCGCCGTCTTCTACGACCCCGCGGAACATCTCGGCGCGGCGACGTTCATGGGTCTCGCGCTGCTCCGGCGACATGTCGAGCAGGTCGCTCACCTCACCGGCCCAGATCATTGTGGCGTTATGCATGTTGAAGGTGAGCGCAGTAGCGCCGCAGTAACGCCCGATCTCCGAGGAGACGCGGATGTAGTCGGAGTAGCTAGCACCGAGACCGCCGTACTGCTTGGGCACACACAAGGCCAAGAAGCCTGCGTCGCGCAAATCGGCGAAGTTCTCAAAAGGAAAGACCGCATCGCGGTCGACGCCGAAAGCTCGCTCTGCGAACTTCGGACCGAGAGCGGTGATCGTCGCGACGAGCTGATCGCGATCTTCCACGCCCATCGACCTACTACCCAAGTGGGCGTTAACGCCCTCGTGTGCTGTAACCGCAACTGGTGGTGTCATAACCCCGATGTTAGAGAAACAATCAATTTTGTCAACACCGTTGACAAAATTGATACAGATCCATAGCGTTCACATGTGAAGGACCACGCGCACGACGTTGATGCCCCGCCGATCACGTGGCGTGAGGCTGGCCCAGATCAGGCCACTGCCGATACCCCGGTTGCCGTTCTCCTGCACGGATTAGGAGGAAGCCGCATCGGGTGGGAGCCCCAGCTGGCGGCCCTTTCCACAACCCACCGAGTCATCGCTTGGGAGGCGCCCGGCTACGGCGGGTCCGATCCGGTTGCATCGTGCACATTCGATGCCTACGTCGATGCTCTGGCCGGTCTCCTTGACACCGTGAGCCCCGATGCACCCGTTGACCTCGTGGGGATGTCCTTCGGCGGGATGATCGCGCAATACGCAGCCGCCCGGTTCCCCCAGCGAATCAGGACCTTGACCCTGCTCTGCACCAGCCCCAAGTTCGGCCTTGATGGAACCGACCCGGATGAGTGGCGCGCTCACCGGCTGAGCGGACTCGAGGCAGCCGGTTCTCCTTCCGCAGTTGCCCCAGCAATTTTGGGCTCTCTCGTGGGAGCCGGCAACGAGCACGTAGTTCCCGAGGCCATCGCGGCAATGGATCGGGTGCCCCTGCGCGGACTCCTGGATTCCCTCAGCACGATCGTCTCTCACGACTCCCGGGCGATCTTGCCCACGATCGAGATTCCCACTCTCGTGCTGGTCGGATCCATCGATGAGGAGACTCCACCGGCATACGGGCAGGCGATCGTCGACCTCATGCCGAACGCCCGCCTGTGCGTCATCGATGATGCCGGTCACCTACTCAACCTCGAGGCCGCTGAAGCAGTATCGATAGAGATTGCGGGACACTGGCAGGAAGAACGACACTGGCAGGAAGAACAACGAACGGAGAACCCATGAGTTGGGTTATGGCACCGACCGAGTGGCGTTGGATCAACCGATTCGCGCAGCAACTCACCCTGTGCGGACTTGGCGCTGGTGATGAGTGCGTCGTTCTTTCAGAGAGCGATAGCCGACCCGAGTTGGTGGCAACAGCAGTGTTGGCCGCTGAATCGATCGGCGCCAAGCCATTTCAAGTGGTGATGCGTACTCCGGCAAACGATCAGCCCGTTGCATTGCGTTCCACCGGCACTTCACTTGCATTGAAAGGCAACGGCTCTGCAGTCTCCGCAATTTCCAGTGTTCCTTTTGTTATCGACGTCACTGCAGAAGGATTGCTGCATAGCCGAGAATTGCGCACGATTCTCGGTGCCGGATGCGAAGTGCTGATGATCAGCAACGAACACCCGTCGGTCTACGAACGCCTGCCGCACGATGAAGACATGGCCAAGCGCGTGGCAGCCTCACACGAATTCATGAAGACCTGCCGAACAATGCGCGCGGTCAGCGAATCTGGCACAGATCTGACCATCGATCTCGCTGATGCATTTACGGCAGGGTCAACCGGAGTCACGGATGGCCCGGGAAGCATCGCGCATTGGCCAGGTGGTCTCGTGCTCGCTTTCCCGGCTCGCCATCGAGTCAACGGAACAGTTGTGCTCGCCCCCGGCGATATCAACCTCACGTTCAAGAACTACGTCCAATCCCCCATTACCTTGACCATCGAAGATGACTTCGTGGTGGACATCGCCGGAACCGGCTACCAAACCGACTTGTTGAAGTCGTACATGTCGGCGTTCGACAAAGACGCCTATGCCACTTCGCATGTGGGTTGGGGAATGAACCCGGCAGCGCGTTGGGACTACCTCGAGCTGTACGACCGCAGTCAGCACAACGGCGTTGAAGCCCGCGCCTTCCAAGGAAACTTCATGTACAGCACCGGCGCTAATGAGAACGCCGAAAGATTCAGCGTGTGCCATTTCGATATTCCCATGCGCAACTGCGACGTTTTCCTCGATGATCACCGAGTTGTTCACCAGGGGCTCCTCGATGGAGTCGCCGCCGGAAAGGATGCTTGACGTGACCGAACAGATTGATGTGGTTTTTCCTGATCTACTCGGCCTCATCCACGGCAAGACCGTGCCAGAACACCGCCGTGACCATCCCACCCATTACGCGATCACCATGATGGTGCAAGGACTCGACCTCGGATTCCTTGAACTCGATCCCTACTCCACCGGCGCCGGATTTCCGGACATGGAAGCGCAGATCGACGCTTCAACCCTTCGCGACTGGCCCGGTGGGCGTCAACTCGCCATGGCCTCAACGCACTTCGCCGACGGACGGCCGCTGCCCTTGGATTCGCGACGGCAACTGCAACTGATCTGCGACCGCTGGAATGCTCTGGGTTATCGGCCGATGTCTGGCTACGAGATGGAGTTCTTCCTGCTCGAGACGCGCAGCCCGCTCACCAAACTTCCAGTCCCCGAGCACCGCGTCTACGGGATCGGCGTGGGTGCCGACCCAACGGGCACGGTCGAGGCCATCGTGGAGGCAGCCGAACTCGCAGACCTCCAGGTTGAGGGACTCAACAGCGAGTTCACCCCGAGCCAGGTCGAAGTGGCTCTGCACTACCAGGAAAGCCTCGCTGCAGCCGATGCTGCGCTGCTCTTCCGGGAACTGGCCCGACAGGTGGCGCACTCGAACGGCATCGACGTCACGTTCATGGCCCGACCGTTCGGCGACGCTGTGGGCAACGGGATGCACGTGAACATGTCTCTCGCCGATGCAGACGGCACCAACGCGTTCATCGATACAAACGATCCGCAAGGACTATCCGATCTGGCTCGGCACTTCATCGCCGGTTTGCTGCATCACCACGAGGCGCTTGCTGCATTTGCTGCGCCCACCGTTAACTCGTACAAGCGCCTTGCCCCCGGAATGCTCAGTGGGTACTGGGCAAACTGGGGATGGGACAACCGAATCTCCACCGTTCGGGTTCCGGCGCAACGAGGAGCCACCACGCGGGTTGAGCACCGTATGGCAGATGGCACAGCCTCCCCGCATTTGCTCACCGCCGCACTCCTCGCTGCCGGACTACACGGTGTTGAAGCCCGCATGGAGTTGTGCGAAGCTCAAATAGGTGATGCCGACGTTGCACCGAACACGGATAGGCATACACCGCTGTCTTTGATCGATGCGCTCGATGCTCTTGAACAAGACAAGGAACTGTGTGCCTACTTCGAGCCGGACCTGATCTCGGTCTACATCGAATTGAAACGTCGTGAGTGGCAACGCTGGCAAGAAGCGGTTACCGACTGGGAGCAAAACGAATACTCACGCGTCTACTAGTGAATTAGTTCGTCACTAATCCAGTGATGAGCGCGGCAAGTCCCGCAGCAAAAACTTTGTTGCTCGACGGGTACAACTTCTTGGCAAGTTCTTTGGTTGCCGGGTACTCGTGGTCGTCTAAGAGTGCGTAATCCGCGCGCCATCCCCGGTATGTTCCGGCCCGGTCTGCACCAGGAGCAGCAAGTGGAGCATCGAGCCACGCCGAACCCAAGGTGTATTCGATAAGCACGTGGTACGCGGTTACTGCGTCGTCGTCCTGTAATCCAGCCCGCGAAAGTGCGTTAAGAATGATCTCGGTAATACGCAACTCATTCTCATGACGCGTTGGTCCCGATGCAGTGATGGTCAAGCCGATCGGATTACGGATCAATGTGGCGCGCAATCGCGAGCACAGCCGCTCGATATCGCCTTGGGGATCATCCGATGACTCGAACCGGTGTACAACGGGGCGCAGGGTGCGATCGCCCACTTCGCGTAGGAGGTCATCCTTATCGGCAAAGTGTCGGTACACCGCCGTGGGATCTACACCCAACTGATCGCCCAAAGCTCTCAGGCTGAAACTGGCCGCATCGGTGGATTCCAGAAGCTTCTCCGCCGCATCACAAATCATCGCCCGGCTCAACTTTGCCGGGCGACCCTGTGGGGCACGAGATGACATGGGCTCAGATTAGTTCCGGGCATCTTGACGATTGAGCAGCCGTAACCATTCGAATCATTCGTTCGGAGCCGAATGGATTCCGCTACGATTTGCCTCATGAGTAAAATGAACGGATTCCTGCCCCCGTACACCCCCGATGGTCGCACTGCGCTGATCCCCAACATGCCGTGGCACTACTCGGGCACTCTGCTCACCGTCGAATACCGCACAGATCCGGCCAACGTGCGCGCAATCTTGCCTGCGGAGTTAGAACTGGCCGACGAAGATCCAGGTGCCGTCGCCTTCATCTGGGCCGATTGGCAGTCCTGCAGCGCAGGTGGCGAGGAGCTCCTCGACCCGGCTCGCGCGCAGTACCTCGAAGCTTTTGCCGTGGTGCGCGCCAAGTACCAGGGCGTGACCTACAGCCGCTGCGTGCTGATCTGGGTCACCACCGATTTTGCGATCGGTCGCGGCTGGTACCAGGGCTACCCTAAGAAGCTCGGCAGCATCTTTGTCACCCGGCCCTACAACCGAGGGAAAGCCGCGCCCCGCATCGCACCGGGCGGCACCTTTGGCGCATCGCTCTCCGCTTATGACCACCGCATCGCGCAAGCGAAGGTCACACTGCGCGAAGAGGTCGAGTCCAACGGTTTCGTTAATGCCCACAAGATGGTGCACAACCGCTACATGCCCTCTATCGCCGGTGAGGGGATGGCATTCTCACAGATCATCACCATGGGTGGAGTGGACCTTGACCTTGGCCCGGCATACAAGGGTGATGCCGATCTTCACCTGTGGGACTCTCCGTGGGACCAGCCGGCTTCGCTGCTACCGGTCGATGAAATCATCGCCGGCTACTACCGCGAGGTGGGCACCACCTTCGCTGGCGGAACTCTGCTCGAGGACAACTCACAGCCGATCTAGCGATCCGGTCGATCGGACCGTCAAGACGTGAGCGCGTCAACCCGATCGATCACATCGCGGCAGAACCTGGCGTGGTCCGCGCGATCGTCAATGAAGATCGATGGCTTGATGCAAAACGTGGTGAAACCGAAATCCATCTGGCGCGGAACCTCTTCCAGCGCTTCGGGTAGCGGTGCCACCGAATTCGCATCAGGGAACTCCACGCGGGTGCCACCAACGAGTTCGAGTTCATCAATCGATCGACCGGCAGCAGCAAGTCCTGCCTTAAGTGCTTCCACATCCTCAGGCATGACTCGACCAAGCGGATGGAAGCCACTGCCGTATTTCACGAGTCGCTCAAGAACCTTTCCGTGCACTGACTCGCCACCAAACCACATCGCGGGACCTTTCGCGGTTACCGGCTTGGGTTCTACATACACGTCAGTGAACGAGAAGAATTCACCCTCATAGGACGCGGGCGACTGCGCCCAGACCCGCTCCCAGATCTCCAGCTCCTCATCGAGAATTCGGCCGCGCTTGTGAAACGGAACGCCAATCGCGTCGTACTCGTCTTTGTGCCAACTCACTGTTGGCTGGATGACTAGTCGGC
>JBIISH010000279.1:0-2761 GCA_044341115.1 Candidatus Nanopelagicales bacterium | reverse complement strand
ACTCTGGAGCCAGGCGAGACATGGTTGGTCGAGCCAGCGCGAATCCGCGACAACGTCTGGACCCCGGGAGTTCGCAAGGACGTGCAGCCCGGCAGCTGGTTCCACCTGACCGAGTGCTTCGGTCCAGTGCTCGGCCTGATCCGTGCCGAAGATCTTGATGATGCGATCACGATCGCGAACGCAACCGACTACGGCCTCACCGGTGGCATCCATTCCCTCGATCCTGCGGAGATTGCCCTATGGCGGGAACGCATCGAGGTCGGCAACGCCTACGTCAACCGTCACATCACCGGAGCGATCGTCCAACGCCAGCCGTTCGGCGGTTGGAAGAAGTCGACGATCGGCGTGGGCGGCAAGCCCGGTGGACCGAACCACCTGCACGTGTTCGGCACCTGGACCACAGATGAGTCAGCGCAGCAAGTTGCGCTCGATTCCTTCGCTCAGGCGTGGCGTGATCACTTCACGCAGGAACATGATCACAGCGGTCTGTCCGCGGAGAGCAACGTGCTGCGCTACCGCCCCGTCGAAAGGGTCGTTGCCCGCTGCGGATCGACGACCGGGAACGAGGCCGATCTGCTCCGTGCAGCTGCGCGCACCTGCGGCGTTGAGCTCGTGTTCAGCGTTGCCGACGATGAGTCCGAGGAGTCCTTGATCGAGAAACTGCGAATGCAGCCCACCGATCGAGTACGCGCGCTCACAGAGGTATCCGATGAATTCTTACGCGCATGCCAGGAGTTGGGCATCGCCATCGACACCGCTCCCGTCACATGCGAAGGGATGATCGAACTGCCGCACTGGGTCAAGGAGCAGTCGAACTCCCAGACGATGCATCGCTACGGGCGTCTACTCAAGAAGGTCTGAGAGGTCATCTGGCACATCGGCCGAGCACTCAGCAAGGGCATCCATCGGCACGATGTCTAGCGCTGCCTCGTTGGTGGCCTGCATGACCACGGGCGCCTTAACTCCGGCCTCATATGACTGCAGCCAGCGACCCGCGCAGACGCCCCAGCGATCTCCGGGCTTGAGGCCAGCAAAGCCATACATCGGCATCGGTGTGGACAGATCGTTGCCGACCTGCTTCTGATGCTCGAGGAATTCCGCAGTGACCACGGTGCACACGGTGTGCGAACCAAGGTCTTCTGGTCCGGTATTGCAGTAGCCGTCTCGGTAGAACCCGGTCAGCGGCTCAGTACTGCAGATCTGCAGATCCTCGCCATATACATTGCGTTGGTCCATGAGATCAGGTTACCGCGGAACGCGCAGCAGGGT
This sequence comes from Candidatus Nanopelagicales bacterium, assembly GCA_044341115.1. GTDB lineage: Bacteria > Actinomycetota > Actinomycetes > S36-B12 > S36-B12 > CAIXFB01. Next base: position 1,492 of record JBIISH010000279.1, on the reverse strand, counting down.
CAGGACGTCAGAGGAGGTGTGATGCGCGCATTGTTCTCAGCTCTCTTTGCGGTGGTCGTGGGTTTGAGCCTCGTTTCCCCCGTGAATGCAATCAGTCCCGTCGCGACCCTCGTGTCAGATACCCAAGAGGCCAAGAACGACGTAGCCACCTTCCGCACAACCCAGAACCAACTTCTTAACTCTTATGTGCAGAAATACAGCTCGCGTTTCACCCCAACTGAATCAGCGGCCCTCGCTAATGCGCAAACGAAAGCTGACAAAAGCCTGCTTGCTCTGCAAAGGGCAACAGCGAAAACTGATCGCCTTGCCAAAGCAGGTACTTCCAAATCACGCATACACACAGCAGCGAAAGATGCGCAGCGCTCTTATGAGCGAGCCGTCACAGCAGCAACAGACACCCAAACTTCCCTCGAGCCCATCCTGCGCAATCGTCTTTCTCTAGGTGAAGCTTTCAGCGCATATCGCGACTACTCCGGGGCGCTGGGTAACTTCGAAGACATCGGTGCCCAACTAGATGCCATCGCCGAGCGAACCAAGCCTGGGCGCTAGATACACTTCTCAGCATTCAGGCCGCAAGGCTTGGCGGGTGTAGTGAAATGGCATCACACAACCTTCCCAAGGTTGGAGCGCGGGTTCGATTCCCGTCACCCGCTCCCCCTCTCACCTCACCCCGCTAGGCGTTCCACGCGATGTGGCAAGTTCCAACATTCTTCCGAGTTGAAACGTAAGGTAGATCTACATACACGACCCCATTGAGGAGACTTTTATGCGCATTCGCTCAATCGTCGCTGCATCAGCAGCGATCCTGATGGTCAGCGCGGTTCCGGCGCACGCTTACAACGCTGACGCCTATTCCTATGCTGCTGGTCACATGATCAGTGTCAAGCAGATTCCCTCTCTACTTGGAATGAAGTCCGGTGGCTATTTCAACGCCTCGCCCAATTCGGGGAGGAATTGGCTGTGCGGAGATAATGACCAACGTGTCGATTACCCGGCTGCCAAGTACAGTTTCAACATCAGCTACAACGCCAAGAAAAATCCAAAGAGCAGTATTTCTGTAAACGTGAACCAATACGCGTCGAGCCAAAAGGCTGAAGCCGCGTGGCAGGAATTTTCCAAGAAGCTCTCTTCTTGTGCCGGGCAGAAAACAGGAACGGAAACCTATGACGATGGGTCAACTGATGCATGGGCACGTAACACCACCGTCGGCAATGTTCCGCTCGTCACCGTGGCAGGCGTAGTTTCTAAATTCATGGACATGAATTACACGGATGCGCTCTCCGACCCCGACGAGCATTCGTGGGGCTCCGATAACTATTCGGTGTACTCACTCGTGAACGATGTGATCATCGTGACCAACCACTACAACGGAAACGAGCTCAACCTCACCGCGGCACAACGCAAGGCAGTGAACATGACAGCCTTTAACGCTGTGGGCGCCTGGGTCGACTAACCCATTACACAAAGAAGGCCCGCATCATCAGGTGCGGGC
>JBIISH010000278.1:0-2786 GCA_044341115.1 Candidatus Nanopelagicales bacterium | reverse complement strand
CCGAAGCGAACGAATAGCGCTCGGGGTTCGCTTCACATAGAAAGTCAATTCAGGAACGGCTGCCACCACCTCGTTTATCCCAGATGTGACAACAACCTGGCCAGCGAGGCGAAACTCTCCCGAGCCATCTGCTGGGCAAACAAACACTTCGTCGAGGCGGGTGCCAAAGACTGGATCAGCCGGCAAGATCAAGAAGGTGCCCTCGTTGAGAACATCAGTGCCGGGGCGGGTCACGGTCAACTCCCCCAACATGATCGCTTCATCTGAGCGGCCAAACGTGATTTCCAGCGGAACATACAGACACGAACTACTTTGAAACTCCAAATCGTTTTCCATTGCAATGGAAAATTCCGCGTACGGGGTGATCACCGGGGGCGTAGAGATAGTTTCCGCGTGGACCGCAGGTGCGGTCACCCCGAGGGCGAGCGTGAGAGCGGCGCAGGCGGCCACCCATCGGCTTAACCCCACGAGGCATCCACAACAATCCCATCTTGCAAGCTGAGATTGATTCGGTCCAGTCTGTAATCCATTGTCATGGGCAGAGATTCACCATCAATCATGATCACGCGGTAGGTGTAACCCGCGGCTTCAATGGTGGCAGCGGCCGTTGCTTCATCTACACCTTGCGCAATCAGATCTTCAGCGAAGGTGACCTGATCAGACGTGATCTCATTCATGGCTTCACCTTCCTCCTGACTGGTCATCGGGCTGGGTTCTGGGACGGGATCGGCACCCCCACACGCAGTCAATCCCAGCACAATGACCAAGCCCATGCTCGCTGCGGAAGCAAAACCTCGAACCTTTATGGCGCTCATATGCTCACCGTCTCTCCCCAGTCATTGACCACACTCGTCCGTAAGACGACATCTTGGACCGATCGGTTCCGATTACTGACAACGGTCCAGAGCAAACCGAAAGGGAAAACGAGACAGAAAACCGATCGGAGCGCAGCACCGCTCCACCTCATCCGTTCACCTTTGTGGTTGAGCACCCGTAGCCCCATGATCCCTTTGCCCAAGGTCCGGCCGGTGGTGGCCCAGGACCACGTCCAGTACAGCCACATCACAAAATAGCCAGCCGCAAGGAAAAGGTAGGGATTCAATTTCAGAACATTAGTTTCGGGAATGAAGATAAATTCGGCCGCTATTAATCCGAAGTAGAGCCCCACCATCAACACGCTGATCGCAACAACATCAATGACATCTGCTGCTACTCGAGAAAACAGGCCAGCCCGATTACCTTGAAAGGGACGGGCCGCCGGCGGGATTCTCTGACTCTTGATGAGTTCGGCAGGGGGCACCGGATTTTTTTGAAACTCGCTGAAGGTCGTCATTTCTCTGTCTTCAATGAACTACCATCACGCCATACCAAGATGCGGTCGACGATTCTGGCGAGTGACTGATCACTCGAAATGGCTTTGAACCTCACTGCTTGCATCACTTGATCGGCGATACCTCCCGTGCTTCCTCGAATCACTTCAGGAAGATCAATCTCAGCAATCACGTAGTCAGCGATATCTGTGATCGGTACTCGATCAATGATGGGCTCCAGGTTTACGGCCGCAGCAATCTTGTTGACATCTACATTGTCAACCACGATTTGAGTTAAATCCAAACGGCTCAAGATCGCCCCGGAAACTTTTGGAACAACCACATCGAGAGTGGCATTGATGGCCGACGTTGCCGTGTCCTGGGCCAGTTTTACGGCAGATTGCGCTGTGTAAGAAAACAACCCCACCGCACTGGCAACTGCGTCTTGCGCAGCGTCTTTGACGGCGCCAACCGGATTGGTTCCGCCTTCGGCCGATTCACGTGGGCTGAATGGTTCCGGCACAGGCCGTACCACGATAACCACCTCTTCACGAAACTCCACGGCTCCATCATCTAGCACCTGTACGGTGGCGGTGTGCCGCACCTACCTTTTCGTGAAGTCTTGAAGTTGATCGGTATCGCGCTCAGTGCGATTCTGGTAGCTGGATTTATGGTCGGGGTGGGGATCTACCTCAGTGAGCGGGTTGGCACAGACCTAGCCCAAGATCGCATCGCCCCCTTCTACGTCCCCCCATCGCTCGCCGGCACCTCCCCAGGTGACCTCCTGAACTTTGAACAACTAGAGGTCCCGATCGCAGGCGGAACCGCCTACCGAATTCTCTACGTCACCACCACTACCGACGACGAATTAGCCGCATCGTCTGGAACGGCTTTCATCCCCGCTGTCTCAGCCGCGGAGGGCGGGCGACCAACCATGGCCTGGGCGCATGGCACTGTCGGTCAAGGGGATGAATGCGCCCCCTCGCGCTCAGCAGATCCAACGAGCCAACTCGCCACCTTCCTACCGCAGATGCTTGATTTGGGTTGGGCCGTTGTCGCCACGGACTACTACGGATTGGGCACACCAGGAGTTGAGCGTTATCTGATCGGCGAACAAGAAGCTCGCGATGTAGTGAACAGCGTGCGAGCCGTGGCCCAACTTCCCGGAGCTGACACTTCTAAGTCCTGGGGTGTCTATGGCCACTCCCAAGGTGGTCACTCCGCGATCTGGACCGGTCAATTGGCGAACGAGCTCGCACCTGAACTCAGTTTAGTGGGTGTCGCCGCGGCAGCACCTGCGGCTGAACTGACTCGGATTTTGGATGCTCAATGGTCCGGGCTCATCGGCTGGGTAATCGGTGCGGAGGTATTGCACTCATGGCCGCTGGAATATCCCGAATTGCCCGTGGATTCCATTCTCACCTCCGAGGCCCAAAATTCATACATGGGCTTAGCTGAAGATTGCGTCCAGAACGC
>JBIISH010000277.1:0-2790 GCA_044341115.1 Candidatus Nanopelagicales bacterium | reverse complement strand
ACGCCACCAATCACCTGACTGCGAGCCGCTATGGGATTCACTATTTGACCTGAGTCGTGAACCGCTACATACCTCTCGACCTTGACCTTCCCAGTGCCTTCGTCAACGCTTACCTCAACAGCATGAACGGCAAAGGAATACGCTCCGGAAAGATTAGAAATACCCGTCTCACGATTCACTTGATCCACGTTGGTCAATGTGATTTCACGCGTCCGGACGAGACTTCCGCCCAGCCGCTCCTGAACGACCTCACCGAAACCAACTGAAGTGACACCGTTCGTCACCACACCTGCGTGGAGCCAAACTTCATCAATGGGCGACTCCAACATTGCAGCGCCATGCAGGCGAAGCTCTTCTGCGACATCGCGCGCGGTCTGGCCCACCGAATGGCCACTCATATAGGTTCCCCTACTCGACCACGAACCCAGTTCCGTTGGGGTTGCATCGGTTTCCATAGTTATTAACTGAACATCATCTGGCTCTACTCCCAATTCGTGCGCAACAAATTGCGCAACCACTGTGTTCTGCCAGGTACCAGCATCTGCAGCACCGAATCGCAAAAGCACCCGCCCATCGGCGTCAACCTCGACGGTCGCACTGCTCTTGTCAGCGCCTTCATAAATGTTTGCGCCACTCACATGGATCGAGGCTGCAAATCCGATACCGCGCCCCTCGGACGCCTTTGCTCCCCTGCCCTGCCAACCGATGGCGCTACGAGCGGTCTCAAGACACTCGACAAGACGCGCCGAATCAATACGCCAGCCAGTGAGCGTGGTGTCGCCAGCCACGTTTGCGTTGAGGATTCGAAGATCTACCCGATCTATCCCAAGTTGGTCAGCAACTTCATCCATTTGCGATTCGAGCGCAAAAATTGCCTGCGGTCCGCCATAGCCACGGAATTGGCCACCCGGTTGCTTATTCGTGTACACCAACTCTGCATCGACATTTACTGCAGGGATCCGGTAAAGACTGCCCAATACTTGACCTGCATACGCCATTACCGAAGGCCCTGAATGGTTGTAGGCGCCATTATCAACTGTCATAGAGGCATCACGGCGAACAAGCATTCCTTCGGCAGTTGCCGATGTTTCCAAATTGATCTCGAAGCTATGACGGCACTTCGCGGTCGTGAATTCTTCTTCCCTCGTGAGTGCGAGCCGAACGGGTCGCCCAGTCTTCATCGATAAAGCGCAAGCAATTGCCTCGTACTCGGAAATCTTTGACTTAGATCCAAAACCTCCACCAACAGCCACCTCGTGAACGCGAATGTGATGTACATCCAAGTCGAGGACGTGAGCAAGTTCTTTTCGCACGAGATACGGCGATTGTGTGCTAATCCACACGTCGAGCATTCCCGTGGCAGACGACCACGAGGCGGTCACTGTGTTTGTCTCCATGCACGCGTGGGTCTGCCGACCAAAAAGGTAGGTGCCAGACACCGTCACAGCAGCCTCTTGCTCGGCCGGCACACTTCCCCAACGTCGGGCATGACGCACAGGAACATTGCCACCTGAGTGAATGAGTGGTGCCTCAGGTCCAAGCGCTTCGGATACGGATACCGCACTTGGAAGCACTTCGTAGTCCACAACGATGCATGAGAGGGCCTGATCCGCAGCTGCTGGTGTTTCCGCAGCTACCCCAACGATCTCCTCACCAACAAAACGAACCACATCAGAGGCAAGTACTCCCCGATCCGAAAGAGGACCACCGTGATGGATGTACATGCGATCAGGAAGATCCTGTGCCGTCACGACACCGATAACACCTGGCATGCCAGCAAGGCGCGAAAGGTCAATATTCCGAATTCGCGCGTGCGGGTGGGTGCTTCGCAGGATACGGGCATGAAGCAACCCTGGGAGTTCTACATCTCCGGCATAGATCGATGATCCGGAGGTCTTCGCCTCTCTCTCCACATTTGGAACCGCTTGCCCAACGACACCCGAAACTCGGCGCGGAGTCTCCGAAATCGTGGTCATGAATTTTCTCCAGAGTCAGCCATCGCGATGTTCTCCTCCGCGGCCCGTAAAGCGGACACTATTCCCGAATAGCCGGTGCAGCGACACACATTGCCACTGATTGCGGCTCGCAGCGCGTTGTCATCCGCCGGTAGGCCCTGCCGGAGAAGAGCCACACCTCTCACGATCTGCCCCGGAGTACAAAAGCCACATTGGAAGGCTCCGTGTTCGGCGAATTGTCGGCGTAATTCAGCCGATTCGGCAGTGACTCCTTCAATGGTCTCAACATCGCCATCGACACGCACCGCTAACGTGATGCAAGAAAGCACGGGGCGACCATCGATGAGTACCGTGCAAGCACCACATTCGCCGCGGCCACACGCTTCCTTGGTGCCACGCAGACCCTGCTGATCACGCAAGTAGTCCAAGAGACGTGTATCGGCCCGAATGCCAACCGGATCATCATGGGTGCCGTTGATTTTCATTTCACACTCCAACTTTTACGTTGCCGAAATTCCGTGGAATTCCCGGGATTATTGATTCAGCAAGTTCAGCGGTATCTAGTAATCGACGATCCTCATATGGTTGACCAACAAGTTGGATTCCCGTTGGAATACCTGCTGTTGATATCCCCGACGGGATAGTGATCGCTGGACAGGCGCTCATCAGGTTAAAAGGGACAGTGAATGCCACGATCCATCTATCTTCATGCTCAACACCATTGACAAGCGGTCCGCGCTCGATGAAGTGATCGTGCGCCACCGGGGCAGGCATCGCGAGAGTGGGCAGCATGAGAAAGTCTGACTGGGCCAGATGCACTGCTAATGCCGCATGA
>JBIISH010000040.1:0-10140 GCA_044341115.1 Candidatus Nanopelagicales bacterium | reverse complement strand
GATCGCGGCAACAGTGGTGGCGTGGGGGTCAGAGTCGCGAAGCGCGTGATGCGCGGCGACGAGGCGAACATCTCGTAACAGAGCCGAAGGACTCAGGCCCAGAGTGCGCTGCACGCTGGCCTGTAATTGCCGGACGCTCAGGCCGACTGCTGCTGCCATGTCAGTAACGGTCACGCGCACCCCGTGGTTTTCCCGGAGCCAATCAAGGAGCAGATCCACGCGGGAATCACCTGAGGTGTCACCGTGCACTTCTTCATGGGTCCAGGCAAGAACGAGTGCGGTAAGTATGTGATCCTCAATTGCAGCAAAAAAGTCGGTCAAGGTTTCATGAGGGATCCCAGATGGCAGTGTCGACGTCACCGTCCACGCGTGGCGGCACGCGTTCTCCAGAAGTGTGGATTGACCTAGCCCGCGCATGTGGCCGTGCTCTATGTGAGTATCGACTTCTGGCCCAAGCACCACCCTGCGGTGCTCTGCGAGTCGGGCTTCCTCGCTGGCAACCACGAGTGAACCAGCCCATGGGTCTGGGTGCATCAGGGTGGATTCTGTTCGCGAGAGCAAAAACCCAGACTGAAAAGTCTGAGTGTTGGGGTTTGCTCCAACGCTGACGTCCATGGGGCCCAACGGAATTGTCGCCACGATGCGAGAGCCGGTGGCTGGAGCTTCGACGATCACATCGCCGCCATACCGAACAAAGACAAGGCGAGACTCAGGTAAAGAGAGCACCCCAACGCGGCCATCGAGTGGTCCGCCCAGCGGGGTGACTTCATGGGGAGTGGTACGAGCTGCGACTTCATCGCGCAGCACACTGTGAGTGGAACTGGTGACCAAGCAGTCGAGTGCGCCAGTCGTTCCCATTACTCACCTCCCGAGCAGGGGCCAGGTACCTGTAGATCGTTGTGCGGGCCTGCCTTGAGGGCCGACTCTACGGCCACAGATCTGAGCGCAAGGGCGGATCGGTGGACCCATGAGTGCATCCTCATGCCCCCAGCGTATTGTGTCCATTTGACGATCGACGAAAGAATGTCAGATTGCTTTTCCGAACCGGTATCCTTCGGCGGTCATAGTCAAAGTGCCATAGTGAAAAAGATGTAGTGAAAGTTCTGCACCCAGATGCGTCGAAGGGGAGTGGCCGTGAGCGGACCGATTCGCGTAGTTGTCGCCAAGCCAGGGCTTGATGGACACGATCGTGGCGCGAAAGTTATTGCTCGAGCACTGCGTGATGCCGGTATCGAGGTGATTTACACGGGCCTGCACCAAACCCCGCAGCAGATCGTCGACGCCGCCATCCAAGAAGACGCCGGCTTCATCGGTCTATCGATCCTGTCTGGTGCACACATGACCCTCTTTGCCGAGGTGTTGTCGCAGCTCGCCGAGAAAGAGGCGTCCGACATCATCGTGTTCGGTGGCGGCATCATCCCCGATGCAGATATCCCAGAGTTGGAAAAACTTGGGGTCGCTCGGGTATTCACCCCGGGCACACCGACAGCTGCTGTCGTTGATTTTGTTCAACAGGCGGCCAGCGCTTCTTCCTGATTTTTATCCCACGTCAACGCAATGCCAATCCAGTAAGGAGCAGGTGTGGACCTGTACGAGTACCAAGCTAAAGAACTGTTCGTGAAGCATTCGGTACCCACGACGCCAGGTTCGGTCTGCACAACCGCCGACGAAGCTGAAAACATTGCGGCCGCGATCGGTGCGCCCGTCGTGGTCAAGGCGCAGGTCAAGGTCGGCGGTCGCGGAAAGGCCGGCGGAGTAAAACTCGCTGCTGATTCTGTCGAAGCGAAGGCGCGTGCCACCGACATCCTCGGTCTTGACATCAAAGGTCACACCGTGCACCGCGTGCTCGTCGCCCAGGCAAGCGATATCGCCGAGGAGTACTACGTCTCCTTCATGCTCGATCGTGCGAACCGTTGCTTCCTCGCGATGGCAAGTGTCGAGGGCGGTGTCGAGATCGAGGAGGTCGCGGCCAATAACCCCGATGCACTCGCCATGATCCGCGTCGATGCGCTCGAGGGCTGCACTGAGGCAAAGGCCCGTGAGATCGTCGCTGCCGCGAAGTTCGATCCAAAGATCGCCGACCAGGTCGTCAATGTGCTGATGAAGCTGTGGACCGTGTTGGTCAAGGAGGACGCAACCCTGGTCGAGGTCAACCCGTTGGTGCTCACCCCTGAAGGTGAAATCCTCGCCCTCGATGGCAAGGTCACCATCGATGACAACGCGGCCTACCGTCTCGAGGATTACGAGGGCATGGTGGATCGTGAGGGCACTGACCCGATCGAGCTGCGTGCCAAGGAGTTCGACTTGAACTACGTCAAGCTCGACGGCGACGTTGGCATCATCGGTAACGGCGCAGGGCTCGTGATGAGCACCCTTGACGTGGTCGCATATGCAGGCGAGGAGTTCGGCGGCGTCAAGCCCGCAAACTTCTTGGACATCGGCGGCGGTGCGAGTGCCGAGGTGATGGCAAACGGCCTCGATATCGTCCTCAACGATCCGCAGGTTCAGGCGGTCCTGGTCAACGTCTTTGGCGGAATCACTTCTTGTGATGCAGTGGCCAACGGAATTTTGCAGGGACTTGCCATGCTCGCTGAAAAGGGTGTGAGCATCGACAAGCCGATTGTCTGCCGGATTGATGGCAATAACGCTGAAGAAGGTCGACGCATCCTCATCGAAGCGAACCACCCGCTCATCGAGATCGTCGACACCATGGATGACGCCGCACGCCGCGTAGCCGAACTGGCCAGCGCGCGCAAGGCCGGAAAGTAGGGATTGACAATGGGTATCTGGCTGGACGGCAATAGCAAGATCCTCGTGCAGGGCATGACCGGATCAGAGGGAACCAAGCACACGCGGCGCATGATCGCCTCGGGTGCACAGGTGGTTGCGGGTGTTACCCCAGGAAAGGCGGGGCAAGACGTCGACGGCATCCCGATTTTCAATTCTGTGCAAGATGCAATGGCTGCGACAGGTGCGAATGTGTCCGTGGTCTTCGTGCCGCCGAAGTTCGCAAAGGCGGCCGTCATCGAGGCAATCGATGCGAAGATTCCACTCGCTGTGGTGATCACCGAGGGAATCCCGGTTCACGACACCGCAGAGTTCTTTCAGTACGCGCAAAATTCGGGTGCGACGCGGATCATCGGACCGAACTGCCCCGGCATCATCAGCCCCGGACTCTCCAACGCCGGCATCATCCCGGCCGACATCACCAAGCCTGGCCGGATCGGTCTGGTGTCCAAGTCGGGCACGCTGACCTACCAAATGATGTACGAGTTGCGCGATTTCGGTTTCTCCACCTGCGTGGGTATCGGCGGAGACCCCATCATCGGCACCACGCACATCGATTGCCTGGCGGCATTTGAAGCCGACCCTGACACCGATGCGATCGTCATGATCGGTGAGATCGGTGGTGACGCTGAAGAGCGCGCGGCTGCCTTCATCAAAGACAACGTGACCAAGCCTGTTGTCGGATACGTTGCCGGCTTCACTGCTCCCGAAGGCAAGACCATGGGCCATGCGGGTGCGATTGTTTCCGGTTCCGCAGGAACTGCAGCCGCTAAGCAAAAGGCGCTTGAAGCGGTTGGTGTCAAGGTGGGCAAGACGCCATCTGAGGCCGCTCGCCTCATGCGCGAAATCATGCAGTCGCGGTAGTTATCAACTTTCGTGCCTGAACTCTGGACGCCACTGATCATTGGATTGGTGGCGTTCGGTGTTGTGATCTATGGCTTCTCGAAGACAGCTATGCCGGTGGCAGGCATGGTGGGGAGTGCGCTTTTAGCGGCCGCTTTAGGGCCGACGATTGCATCGGGGTTTGTGGTGCCCCTGCTCATTGTCGGTGATGTGTTCGCACTCAACCTGTATCGCCAGCATGCCGACTGGAAGTTGATCAGGCGGTTGATCCCGGGTGTGCTCGGTGGGTTCGTTCTTACCGCCGTGATGTTTGTGTATCTGCCCACCAGCGTGCTAGCGCGCACGTTAGGTGTGTTGTTACTCGTGACCGCTGCACTTGAAGCATGGCGAATCTGTAACGAGCACACGTTGGACGACCTCAGTGATACTCGACATGCGGAAATGACGAACAAGGTTGGCACTGCATTCTTCGGTACCTTGACGGGCCTCACCACCATGGCGGCAAACGCTGGCGGGGCCGCGATGACCCTGTATTTGGTGAAAATGCGCGTGCCGATTCTTACCTTCATGGGAACCTCGACCTGGTTCTTCTTCATCCTGAACCTGATCAAGGTGCCCTTCGTTGTCGGTCTAGGGCTGCTCACGTGGGATTCGCTCGTAGTGTCGGTCTACTTCCTGCCGGCTCTCGTGGCGGGAACATTCATCGGCCAGTGGGCCATCAAGAGGATGAATAAGCGCACCTTTGTGTGGATAGGGCTTTCGCTCAGTTCGCTCGGGGCGCTATGGCTGATCATCCAGGGCTGAACTGACTGTCGAGAAGGTGTGGCGCTGCCACGCGAAAGCGCGATGACCTGACACGCTACATGTGTGCGTCTTCCCTCTACGGCCAGTCTGCGCAGCGGTCTGACTTCCACGCGGAAATCTGGCAGTGACTTGGTGCGGTCGGTGTGGATTGTTGGCCCGCTCGTCGCTGTGGGCGCAGCGGCCATCGGCTATTTCCTGCTCCTAATCCCACTGGCGCTTTCTTGGATCAGTGCACCGGCAACCGAGGTCACTTTGCTCGGCTCTGCCCGCTTGGCCGGATTCGGCTGGTTGGTCGCCCACGACGCAGCCATTCGCGTTGCTGATGTTACGTACACGCTGCTGCCGTGGGGTTTACTTCTCATCCCCGGGATCGTGCTGCTCGCGGCCACACGCTGGCTGGGCAAAGTGTCACGCATTTCGAATTGGCGACGTGGCCTGATCGCAGTAGCCATCGTCGTGATCACGTATTCAGCCCTTGCTGCAGGCGTCGCGCGATTCACCGCTGATGCCACTGCTTCGGTCTCCGTCATGACCGCAGTGCTCTGCGCTGCCGGAGTTTCTTTGGTCGCATCACTGTGGGGTGTGGGGTCAACCGGTGCATGGACGGAGCCGCTCGCTCGAATCCCCAGCGCGGTGAGACTCGCGGTTCGCGCTGGGTTGCTGGGCTTTTTTGTGCTGCTGGGGATCGCGTCGATCCTCACCGCTGTCGTAGCGGTTTTGGGTTTTGATCGAATGCTCACCCTGGGAGTGACCCTCGATGCGGGAGCGGCTGGCGGCTTTGTGCTTTTCCTGATTCAGTTGGCCTACATCCCGATGGTCGTCGTCTGGACTCTGAGTTATCTAGCTGGTGCGGGCATCAGCCTGGGATCCGACACTTTGCTATCACCGTTCATCGGTGGGACCAGCCCCACCCAGCTTCCGTCAGCACCGATCTTGACGCTACTGCCAGAGAACGCCGGTTCAATCGCATGGGCATTACCGATTCTGGTGGTACTCGCAGGCACGATTGTCGGTGTCTGGGTGGGACGGCGCGCGGCTGACGAAATGTGGATGATGCGAATTGTCATCGTGATTGGTGCAACGGCCACGACTGCGCTACTCGTACTTGCGGTTTCAGCGATGTCATCCGGTTCCTGGGGGGTGGCCAACCTTGCCAGCATCGGTCCAGATGCCGGGCTCACCGCAATGATCACCTGGATACTGATAACGCTCGGTGCCGTTCCTGTGGCCCTCGTTGTGGTGGCCCGGCGGGCTCGCCACTTGGCTATTTTGCCGGTAACCGATGTTCCGGTGCCCACGCGAGAAAACCACGATGAGCTGGTCTGATTCGCAGTTGCCGCAGGGGAGTGGCATCGGTAGTTCCTTAACGTGGGCATGGAACACCTTTCGAGCGAATCCGGCTGTATTTGTAGTGACGGCTCTCGTTGTTGCCGGGATTCAGTTCGGTCAGCAAATTGCCGTTCAGCCAATGAACGACGCCCTGATTGCCTGCCTGCAGGTGCAAACGGTGGGTCAGCAGAATGCATGCGAATCTGGCGTAACAAGTGCAGCGTTCTCCTCGGCGATCGGCTTCATCTTTTTCCTCGCTCTGACAGTTCTCGCGACCATCTGGAGTATTCGGGCTGCGCTCATGGCCTATGCAGGGCGCCCGTTGACGATCCCTGATGCATTTTCGATGCATAACGCCGCACCTTTTGCGGTGGCTGTTGTCTCCGTGTTGGTAGTCGGGATCACTGGCTTCGCGCTGTGCATCATCCCGGGGATTTTGGCCCTGTTCTTGCTGCAGTTCGCTCCATTCTTTGCTCTCGATACCGGTGCAGGGCCGGTAGATGCTCTTCGTGCGAGTGCGCAACTTGTTCGCAGGGCGCCCGCCTTGTGCTTGGCATTGCTGGCGTTCAATGTCTCGATGTTCATTCTTGGTGGGCTGTTTCTCGGGATTCCGACGCTGCTCACTCTTCCGCTGGCAGCCCTCACCACCGCCCATGTCTACCGGCGATTGAGCGCACCGCTCGCGTACTAAGTCAGGCCGAGCTGCGCCGATAGGCTGTGGCAGTGGCCGGTCGAATCTGCGTACTCGTATCAGGTTCTGGCAGCCTTCTCCAGGCGCTCATTGACAGTCCGGTTCGGCCCAGCATCGTGGCGGTCGGAGCCGATCGACCTCACGTGCAAGCTCTCACTCGAGCTGAAGCGGCAGATATTCCCACCTTTATCGTCGATCCGCGTGGGTATGCCAATCGGTTGGACTGGGATGCTGCCATGGCAGATCGGATCTCTGCGTGGGAACCGGATTTAGTGGTCAGCGCGGGCTTCATGCGCATCCTTGGTCCGGTGGTCGTGCAGACCTTCCGAGGTCGACTCATCAATACCCACCCCGCATTGCTGCCGGCTTTTCCGGGCGCCCATGCCGTGCGCGATGCATTGGCATACGGCGTCAAAGTCACAGGTTCGACAGTGCATTTTATTGACGAAGGTGTTGATACCGGGCCGATCATCGCCCAGCAAGCAGTGCCAGTTCTTGATGGCGACGACGTCGACACTTTGCACGAACGCATCAAAGTCATTGAACGGCAGTTGCTGTTATCAGTTGTCACAGAATTTATGAAGGGGCAAGACTTATGAAGGGGCAAGCATGAGCGAGGATCGACGACGTATTGCCCGGGCACTGGTGTCCGTGTATGACAAAACCGGACTGGTTGACCTCGCCACCGCATTGCACGCTGCTGGTGTTGAGATCGTGTCGACCGGCTCAACCGCTGCCACGATCGCAGCAGCCGGGATTCCGGTGACTCCTGTGGGTGAGGTAACCGGATTCCCTGAATGCTTAGATGGCCGGGTTAAGACCTTGCACCCGCATATTCACGGCGGATTACTCGCTGATCTGCGCAAAGAATCACACCGGGAGCAGCTCGCTGAGCACGGGATTGCACCTTTTGAACTCGTTGTGGTCAACCTGTATCCCTTCACGCAGACCGTCAACTCCGGCGCTTCGGCGGATGAGTGCGTCGAACAAATTGACATCGGTGGGCCTGCGATGGTTCGGGCGTCGGCTAAGAACCACGCGAATGTAGCCGTGGTGGTTTCGCCAAGTGCGTACCCAGATATCGAACACGCTCTCAACGCTGGCGGCTTCACCCTCGGTGAGCGCACCTCGCTTGCCGCCCAAGCCTTTTCGCACACGGCCTCCTATGACATCGCCGTGGCGACATGGCTCGAACGCGAAGCTGACGGGGAGCAGTTCCCGCAATGGTTAGGCCAATCATGGGAGCGCGGTGAGGTGCTGCGCTACGGCGAAAACCCGCATCAGGAAGCAGCGCTATATCGAGCACACTCCGGTGAGGCTGGTCTTGCCGGCGCTGAACAGTTGCACGGTAAACCGATGTCATACAACAACTACGTCGATGCTGACGCGGCCCGCCGGGCTGCTTTTGATTTCACCGAACCCGCCGTAGCCATCATCAAACACGCCAATCCTTGCGGTATCGCTACTGCCATAGACATTGAAGAGGCGTACCTCAAGGCACATGCGACCGATCCGGTGTCTGCCTTCGGTGGAGTGGTGGCTGCGAACAGAGAGGTCACTGAAGACCTGGCAACTGCGCTGGCGCCGGTATTCACCGAAGTGATCATCGCCCCTGAATTCACCCCTGGAGCTTTGGCGGTGCTCACACAGAAACCGAATCTGCGAATTTTGCGCTCACCTGGTCCCCACCCTGGTCGTCGGGTTGATATGCGAACCATCAGTGGGGGCGTGTTGGTACAAACTGTCGACGACGTCACGGCCGATGGCGACGACCCCGCGAACTGGACTCTGGTGAGTGGCGCTCCCGCCGAGGCGCAGACTCTGCGAGATCTCGAGTTCGCTTGGACTGCCTGCCGTTCGGTCAAGTCGAACGCAATTTTGCTTGCTCGCGGCACTGCCGCCGTGGGCGTGGGTATGGGGCAGGTCAATCGCGTGGATTCGGCAAAGCTCGCGGTTGAGCGGGCTGGCGACCGAGCAACTGGATCGGTTGCGGCAAGTGATGCTTTCTTCCCATTCGCCGATGGCCTTCAGGTGCTACTCGATGCCGGTGTCACTGCAGTTGTGCAACCTGGCGGATCAGTGCGCGATGAGGAAGTGATCGCGGCAGCTACCGCTGCCGGGGTCACCATGTATTTCACTGGGACTCGGCATTTCTTTCATTGAGTCAAGACGTTGCCAAAACCTTGCACCACTCCATTTGTATGACATAGGATTAAATGTCTGGATAGGGGAAAAACGGAGAGGCAGAGTGCGTGCATCAGGGCGTGAAACTGACTGAGCCACCCTCGGGAGCTCCTGGCTTAAGCGCGCGTGGACTCCGTGATGCACTTCGCGAAGGCCAGATCCGCGTTGCCGATGCCCTTGAGGAGTTTGTGAGCAGGGCCGCGGAGGTTCAAAAAGTCGTCAATCCGTTCACGTTCATTGATCCTGATGGAGCGCGCAAGTTGGCGCATGCGGCTCAAAAACGGATTGAGGATGGCAACCCTCGTGCACTGGAGGGTGTGCCGGTTGCGATTAAGGACCTCACTCCGATGGCTGGTCACCCGCACACAATGGGGAGTCTGGTCATGCGTGATGTTGTTGCCACCGTTACGGACCCTGCAGTTCAGCGGCTACTTGATGCTGGCGCAATACCTTTCGCTCGGACGAACACGGCAGAGTTTGGCTGCGCCACTGTGACAGACAATCTCCTGTACGGGGAGACGCTGAATCCGTGGAACACCGAATACAGCCCGGCGGGTTCATCGGGAGGGGCTGCTGCTGCCTTGGCTTCTTTCGCCACGCCGCTCGCACAAGGTTCAGATTCAGCGGGCTCGTTGCGGATGCCAGCCTCCGCCTGTGGTGTGGTCGGCATGAAGCCTTCTTATGGTGTTGTTCCTGTTGGTGCGCCCGCATACCTTGACCCTTTTGGTCACAACGGGCCGATGGCGCGGAATGTTGCTGATGTGCGTTTGATGTTTGACGTGATGGCAGGTATTGATTCACACCAAGGTTTTGGTTATGACGTACGGTTCACGGAGACTATCCGCTCAGTGGCCGGACTTCGCTTAAGGGTGATCAAGTCCATGGATGGTCTCAGCGTTGATCGCGAAGTGGCTGCAAATTTAGAAATTGCATGCGGTGCACTGTCGAATGCGGGTGTTGAAATCGAAGAAGTTGATTTCCCGTGGGACTTTGAACGCCTTTTTCATTGTGTGAAGAACGCTTTCGCGATGACATACATGCCTTTGGCTCGCTCAGCTCGCGATAGTGGGATCGCCGTCACTGACCTCACAAGTGCCTTTATCGACGACGTCATGCCGTTCACCGTAGATGGCATGCAGGCAGTTCGGGC
Organism: Candidatus Nanopelagicales bacterium; assembly: GCA_044341115.1. GTDB lineage: Bacteria > Actinomycetota > Actinomycetes > S36-B12 > S36-B12 > CAIXFB01. The sequence continues at coordinate 352 of JBIISH010000040.1, read as the reverse complement.
GCAGTCAGAGATGGCCGCCCTTCATGCAGCATTAGCAGCGCATCTGGCCCAGTCAGACTTTCTTATGCTGCCCACTCTCGCGATGCCTGCCCCGGTGGCGCACGATCACTTCATCGAGCGCGGACCCCTTGTCAACGGTGTGGAGCATGAAGATAGATGGATCGTGGCATTCACTGTCCCTTTTAACCTGATGAGCGCATGTCCAGCGATCACTATCCCGTCAGGGATATCAACAGCAGGTATTCCAACGGGAATTCAACTTGTTGGTCAACCATATGAGGATCGTCGATTACTAGATACCGCTGAACTTGCTGAATCAATAATCCCGGGAATTCCACGGAATTTCGGCAAC
>JBIISH010000216.1:0-3736 GCA_044341115.1 Candidatus Nanopelagicales bacterium | reverse complement strand
TAGTCCCCCATAGCTCAATTGGCAGAGCATTCGACTGTTAATCGAAGGGTTTCTGGTTCGAGTCCAGATGGGGGAGCGCGAGCAGTAATGAAAGCGCAAAAAAAGTAGGTGAGGGGCCGGTCAACATGACCGGCCCCTCACCTATAGATAGATCCCCCAGAACGTTACTTCTTCAACACGTCGAGCTTGAAGGTCAGGCGCACAGGGCTGCCCAGGGCTGCCGCGCGGGTTCCGACCATCGTGCCGATCCCGGTAGCGCCTTCGAAGTTCCCGGTGCCACCGATCACTTCAGCCTTGCCAGCGAAGGTGGTCAGGGTGCCACCTTTACCATCGGGGGCCGCTAGCGCGCTCCCGGAAACGTGAAAGGCGATGGTCACGCCATCGGCGCGCTTCACCGTGACGTAGCCATTGAAGGGACCACTGCCATTGACGTAGTCAACGTCGCCAAGGAACTGCATCGTGGCCGACTGATTACCCCATTTAGTGGTGCCTTCGAGATTGTTCCAGCCGTACCTGATCCCTCCGGGAAGCTCATTCAGCGTGGTGCCAATGCTGGTGACCGTGGAGCGAAAAACCATCGCGGTGGACTTCTCTGCAGCGATTGCCGGCGAGGTGAGGGACAGGCCGATCACTCCGACGATCGCAGCGAGGGTGATTCCAAACTTTGTGGCGCGCACTGTGTTCTCCTTTTATTGGTGAGCACAAGATGTCACATCACCACCTAGACCAAGAATTGACCCTCCCGAGGCCTCTACTACAGTTGCCGCACCCCCTGGGGGCGGTAGCTCAGCTGGTTAGAGCCCCGGACTCATAATCTGGTCGTCGTCGGTTCGAGCCCGACCCGCCCCACATTTCCTTGCCACCGTTTGGGGCAGGTTGAGTGTTCCACGGGGCAATAGTCCACACTCGAGTCGTGGAACTGACCCCTGAGATGAAGACGTGTCTCGACCAGTCGGTCCTGTGCTGGGTCGCCACGGCGGATACTGATGGACGACCAAATGTGAGCCCCAAGGAGGTCTTCACGTCGGACGGGGAGCGGATCCTTATCGCTCACATCGCGTCCCCCAAGACGGTCCGCAACATCAGGGTTAACCCCCAGGTGATGGTGTCCGTCGTGGATGTCTTTGCCCAGCATGGCTGGCAGTTTTCAGGGGAAGCCTCGCTGACGTGGGCTGACTCATTAGAGTTTGCCGAGTTGGTCAAGCCGCTCGATGTAATCACTCAAGGCCTGTATCCGATTAAGGCGGTGATGGTCGTTACTGTCAGGGACGCACAGCGGATCGTTGCCCCATCATCATGGCTATTCCCCGACCAGCCGCAAGATGTTGTACGTCAGCAAGTGCTGTTGCGGTACGGGGTCCGCGATCCATAACCCCGAATTGGGGAATTAGGAGTCGCGGCTCCCCCGATAGGCGTGAGTACCTCCTGCTACCTTCGACGAGTCCAAGACTCGGGCAGAACCTGCGGCATTTTCATATGTCGGTTCGAGCCCGACCCGCCCCACCAAGGAAAACCGTTGCAATGCATGGGTTTTTCGCATTTTCATACTTCCCCTAGATGCCCGCAGACCCCTCCTCGCTATTGCACGTTGTTGCACGAAATCGTGGCTGAGGTGCTAGGGCATCGGCTCAATTCACTGCCGGGGCCAGATCCACCGCTCATTGCTGCCGATAAGCCATCCAAGTGAGTGGGCCTTTGACTCACTGTGTTTGGGACTCACCCCACCCCAGAGGCTCATATAACTCGACCGGCCAAGACATTCGTCCGCGGCAGATGCTCTCGCTGTGTAGTTTGGTGGTGTGCGGTACTGGTGGGTGAACCAAGGTCAGACGTACCGGAGTGAGGTTCCGGGCGGATACATGTGGTCGCCCAAGACCAACAACAACGGCGGTCGAAGTCAGTACTACCTCAACATGACGATGGTCGACCCGGGCGATGTAATCCTGTCCTACGCGGATTCACAGATCCGGGCGGTAGGCATCGCGGTGAGTACGGCGTTTGAGTCACCTAAACCGCAGGAGTTCGGCAGCGCCGGAGCTATTTGGGCGGACCTGGGTTGGCGTGTCGAGGTCGATTTCCAGGAGCTGCCCAAATCAAGCTGGGTCAGGCCAAAGGACTTCCTCGGTGAGCTGCTGCCGCTTCGCCCGGAGAAGTACTCCCCGATCCAAGAGAACGGCAACAGCCTCACCGCTTACCTGTTCCAGGTATCCGAGGCCTTCGCGCACGTCATCTTGAGCAAAGTGGAGTCCGCAGTTGAGATCGAGTTCACGCGGACGCTGATGCGAAACGACCTCGACCTACGTCGCATCGGCGAGGACAAGCTCGAGCGCTTCCTCAAACTCGCACCTCTCGACGAAACCGAACGAACGGCGCTGATCTCCGCCCGCCGAGGCCAGGGTCGTTTCCGCGAAGGTGTGGCGTACGTGGAACCGGCTTGCCGCTTCACTGGTGTGACGAATCCTCAGTTACTCGTGGCAAGTCACATTCAGCCCTGGCATCGGTGCCAGACGAATGCGGAGCGACTCGACCCGTTCAACGGATTGATGCTCACTCCTACTTACGATCGGCTCTTCGACCGCGGTTTCATCACGTTCGGACCACAGAGCCAGTTGGTTGTCTCGAAGCACCTGCCACGAGATGACATGCAGAAGCTCCGAATGGATCCAAATCTGGTCACAGATGCTTTTCGCCCAAGCCAGCTGAAGTACCTGGAGTACCACCGCGACCACGTGTTCAAGGCTGCCTGAACGAGATGGGTAATTGAGCTTTAGCCCGTCATGCAGTCGTGTCGGCCTGAGCAAAGCGAGCGACAATCGCCGTGGGCATGACTGCACGTGTCTCAAATGTCGTCCTAAACGCAGATACCACCAGCTATCTGCTGAAGTCTCATACGTCTAAAAGTATTGGTATTGTTGACTTTTGAGAGGAGCCGGCAAAGCCAAAAGCTGGCTGGGTATCGGAAGGTCGACGGTTCAATTCCTCCCCAGGCCACCACTCAAAACCTCGAATTTGCTTGAGACATCAACTGCTGGCCCCGCTTATTTTGGCCTGACAGGCTTCCTTATGACTGGGATTACAGAGCGCACCCGTTGCCACCGGATGCATGCCTGGAGAACACAAAAGGTTGAGATTGTTCCACCTGAGAAGGTAGTAATAGACACTCTGGGAAACGAAAAGAAGATCGTGGGTCGTAAAGATGTAAGTTGGCTTGGTTCGACTCAAGATATGGAGCTACTCGGTGGGATACGTAAAGGTCGAAATTCGGCAGACTCAAGTTGTCCGGGCCGCGCGTAAAGTTCTCATGCGCTCGGGCGTCGGGGGCTTGACAATGCGTAGGGTGGCGTCCGAAGCCGGAATCACACTCGGGACCTTGCACTATGTTTTTCCATCGAAGGACCTTCTACTGAAATCGGTTCTTGAAGATGTTGGAGATGAGATTTCAGTGCTTTTACAGGCATCGATCAATGTAGAAGGTGGTCTCGAGACCGCGATCCCAGAGGGTATCCGGACTTTCTGGTCCGCTCTCGTGGTCGGCAATCCTGATTTGCAACTGATGCAATACGAATTGACTATTTATGCAATTCGAACGCCTGGCATTCAGTATTTGGCTCAGGAACAATACGAAAAGTATTGCAGTGTGGTCGCGGAATGGTGCCAATCTGCGGCGGATATTGCTGGTGAAACCTGTGCAGTTGGCTTTGCCGAGCTCGCCCGCATGATTGTGGCCGGCGTTGAC
>JBIISH010000305.1:0-6457 GCA_044341115.1 Candidatus Nanopelagicales bacterium | reverse complement strand
TCTAAGTTGCATGGACGTTGGGCGCGCCACAGCCGACATTGAGACTATGAGCAAAATGATTTGCGGAGTCGTTCGTGGTGACCGGAATTGGGCTTGATTTCCAGATTTTTTGTCATTTTCTCTAGGAGTTGATCAATTTTTTGAAAAAGGGCGTCTGCTTGCTTCAAACATCATAAACTCGGACGAACGTCCGACAAATAGGAGCGAACCATGGCAGACGTAGATGTTGTTGTAGTAGGTGCCGGTTTGGCTGGCCTTACGGCGGCTCGACAATTAGTCGAAGCTGGCAAGAGCGTGCTTGTGCTCGAAGCGCGAAATCGCGTTGGCGGTCGCACTGAAGGCGCTTTGCTAGATAACGGAATAGCCGTTGAACTCGGCGGTCAATGGATTGGACCTACGCATACAGAGCTTCATACTCTCGTGAGCGAGCTTGAGCTCGAAACGTTTTTGACTTACGACACGGGTGACGCACTAACACACCGTGATGGTGCATTAGTCAGGTATGCCGATGAGACGTTTGGACTTCCTGAAGAATCGTTGATGGCACTTGGCGGCATGCTCGAAGCAATTGGTGAATTGGTTGAGTCGATCAACGTCACCGCGCCCTGGATGAGTCAAGACGCAACCAACCTTGACAGGCTGACTCTGGATTCGTGGCTTACCGGTCAGACCGATGATGAAGTTGCCTTGAAGTTCATGAGATTGCTGGTGCCAGCACTCTTCTCCGCGGAGACCTCTGAAATGTCGCTACTTCATTTTCTCTTCTACTTGAAATCCAATGCAGGGCTCGACTCACTCGTTGCAACCACGGGTGGAGCGCAAGAAGCTCGCGTGATCGGAGGCACCCACCTCATCAGTGAACGGATGGCACAGCAGCTCGCAGAGCGGGTACAACTGAATTCAATCGTTACGTCCATTGATTGCCAGGCCGATCAAGTGCGTGTCTCATACATCGGTGGCGAGGTCACCTGTAAAGACGCAATAGTCGCGCTTCCCCCCACTTTGGCAGGAAGGCTCAGATACCAGCCAGCGCTACCTTCGCAGCGAGATGCGCTCACTCAACAGGTCCCCGCTGGTTCGGTTATCAAATTTCAGGTGGCATATTCCGAGCCTTTTTGGCGAAAAGAAGACCTTAGCGGCTTCGCCCTTAGTATGGATGACCCTTTTAACGTTGTCCTTGATAACTCACCGCCCGATGGGTCATGCGGTGTGCTCGTCGGCTTCTTGGAAGGCCACTTTGCGCGCACAGCGGCGATTCTGACACCTGAAGAGCGAGCCGCGATGGTGGTGAATTCACTGATCAAGTACTTCGGTGAACAAGCTGCACATCCTATTCAAGTACTCGAAAGGGATTGGATGGCCGAGGAGTTCACTCGGGGTTGTTACGGTGGACGATTGGCTCCCGGAGTGTGGACGCAATATGGCTCTGCATTAGCTGAGCCGATCGGACGTATTCATTGGGCAGGCGCTGAGACTTCCGACATCTCCAACGGTTACATGGAAGGTGCGGTCCGCTCCGGGTATCGCGCTGCGCAAGAGATTATCGACAGCACCAAATGAGGAATGACTTCGCTGCTATGGATGAAAACGATATCAACGAAATCGTGCGCAACGCGCGCGTTGGCGAAGCAGCGTGGGCGCAAGTCCCTCTGAATCAACGAATCACCATGTTGGATCAGATGCGTGTTGATACAGGAGTAAATGCTCAAGATTGGGTCGATACGGCCGCCAGTATTAAGGGGTTACCCGCTACATCTCCACTTGTGGGTGAAGAGTGGATTAGTGGGCCGTGGGTGCTCGCCACGTACGTTGAAGCACTTGCCGCAACCCTGCGAAGTCTTGAGGCCAAAGTCAATCCCCTTTCGCACATAAAGATTCATGATGCTCCCGGTGGCAGGTTGGCCCTCCAAGTTTTCCCCACTCACGGGATGGAGAAATTGCTGCTCCATGGGTTCCGCGCCGAAGTGTGGACTCTTCCAGGAATCACTCAGACTGACCTGCGTGAAAGCGCAGGACTGACTCAGCTCGATCCCAAGGAAACACACGGAGTGGCCCTTGTTCTTGGCGCAGGAAACATCACTTCAATTGCGCCCTTGGATGTTTTGTCCGAATTATTTGCAAAGAATCGAAGCGTCATTCTCAAGTTGAATCCTGTGCTCGGTGATCTCAAAGCAACACTTGAAAGAATCTTTGCCCCATTTATTGAACTGGGAGTTGTCTCAATAGTGACCGGTGACGCGACATTGGGCGCATTGCTAGTTGAACATTCGGGGATCGATGCAATCCACATCACAGGAAGCAAGACCTCATTCGACGCCATTGTCGCCGCCATCGGTCGAACTTCGCATCCTCAAAAGCCCATTACAAGCGAACTTGGTGGGGTGAGCCCGGTCATCGTCGTTCCGGGTAACTGGTCGAAGGCCGACCTGCGGTTCCAAGCAGAGCACGTTGTGACTCAGAGGTTACACAACAGCGGCTCTAATTGCATTGCATCTCAGGTCGTCATTATTAGTTCGGATTGGGCTCAAAAGGATCAGTTCCTCAGTGAGCTGAAGGCGGCTTACCGGCAGGCTCCGGATCGCCCAAATTGGTATCCGGGTGGATCGGACAGAATTACCCACGCTGTGACGAATCATGCTGGCTGTGAAGTAACTGATTCTGAGTCACGAGTCCTTCTCCAGGGGCTTGATTCCGAGGATCCCACTACGTCGAGTTATCACACTGAATATTTCTCTCCCGTGCTGAGCGTGGTTCAGTTGCTAGGAGTGGGAGCAACTTTCTTGGACGCCGCCGTGGAATTTTCTAATACCCGACTGCAAGGAACTCTTGGCGCCAACATCATTGCGAATCCACGTACTCTTCAAGAACTGGGTCCCCGTCTAGATGACGCGATAACGGCCTTGCGTTATGGCTGCATCGGAGTGAATTGCTGGACCGGACTGGGCTTCCTTGTAGCAAGAGCAACATGGGGCGCATTTCCACCTAGCCCAGGTGAAGAAGTGACTAGCGGGAACGGAGTTGTGCATAACGCACTTCTCCTCGATGGAGTCGAACGCACGGTCGTCTATGGACCCTTCAGGCCGCTGTCAAGATCGCTCATCAACTTCGAATGGGCGATCTCACCGAAGCCACCGTGGTTTGTGAGCAATAAAACCGCCTCTTCGACGGGGCGTCATTTAACCATTTTGGCGGCCACTCGGAACAAGTTGGAATTGGTGCCGATCTTTTACTCAGCACTTCGAGGGTAAGGACCTTGGCACAATTCGACGGTGAGTCCGTTGCCTTGGCCAACATCGAACGGAACGATCAACTTCGTGTGCCCGACTCCGTCTCTGACCACCAAGGTCCCTAGTCGAAATAAAGAAAACCATTTTTGCTCATCACTCGTCTAACACTTGTCTAACAAGAGTCGTTCTGTCACCGTTTTGATCGCTGTGAAATGCCATGTTTCACAATGAAACGTCCATGAGGGCGTCGTGGGGCGGATCATGAGTCCTGGTGAATCACCGTGGTGCACCCTGTTGCTCTTGCCCGCAACTCATAATCTGGTCGTCGTCGGTTCGAGCCCGACCCGCCCCACGTCTGTGAAAACTGTTGACAGACAACGGTTTTCTTTATTTCATGGACCTCGTTGTGGTCACTTCTTTTTGGCCCTCAAGACACTTTTTGCCGTTTCTTTGCCACTTCCGGTTGAGTCGGTTGAGTAAGTTTGTTCGGCTGCGATGAGGCCAGCCCTAAGCATTTTGGTGTCTTCGGGAAGGAGCCTGGGCTTGCTCGGTGGCACGAGCCCACCGTTTACGTTGAGGTCACCCTCGTTCTCGTAGGCGATCGAGATCTTGAAAATCGCCGCCACGAGAATCACCACGGCGATGATCGTGGCGCGCCAGCCCGAGCGCGAGAGCGGCTGCGGATGCAACAGGAACTCCGCGCGGCTCTTAGTCTTCACTCGCTCCTCGATTGAGTCATCAAGCGTTATTCGCTCACACCCGAGACCCACGGCGGGCGCTGAGCGGGTGGTCAGGCCTGCGATGCCGCCAAGGAGTTGCCCTCGCGCGATCGAGTGCGTTGATCGCACAATGACACTAGCGATCGCGGATGGACTCAGCAATAACGACAGCGGAATTGCGAATATCCGGCATGCCTGTCGACTCGAACAGCACTCCCTTGGTCGGGGTGCCGATGACATACATCGAGAGATTCACTGTTCCCGTCGCATCGATCACACGATGGGTGCTGGGCTCAAGATTGATTCCGATCCCGCAAGGCCCTGGAGTGACCAGGCATGAATCATGCATGTGTGCGACGAGCCTGTTCTTATCGCATGAAGTGTCAGGGCCGGTCGCGATCGCAACACGGTCAGCACTCCATGAGCGTCCTGCGGCATCACTCACGATGACTTCGTCCCCCGTCGAGCGGATCGCGGCTACGTCAGCCTTGACGGCCGTCAACCGGCCTTCTTCTTGCCACTGAGTCACCAGGCGTCCGACGAAAGGTGCCATGCGATTACGATGCACATCCCAGAACCGGGATAGGTGACGCAGAAACTGCTCACGCTGGCGAGGCGTGAGGGTGCGCCAGATCGCCTGCGAGACCGGGCGAATCGAGTCCACTGCGCGACGCCACAGCCGCAACTTGCACACATAACTTTCTCCTTTCGAGGGGTGTAAGACGTAAGTGCCCACTGAGAAACCTACGAATCACACTGATTCAAATGTGAAGCTGGTTTTACCGAACATCGCGTTCTGTGGAGACGACGCGTCCCTCCTCGGGCGAGTGTGATTCAACTACGGTCGTACGGTCTCCTCCGCGACCCCGAAATCGATCGCGACTTCCGCGACGCTCAGGTCACCACGGCGGGCGACCGTGACCACGTCTCTCTTGAACTCCAGCGGATACTTCTTCGGCATAACGGACATCCTCCCGCGAGACCACGTCCCGCAATAGAAGGTGTCAACTCAACCGACAGCAATCCCCCCGTCATAATAGGAAGACGACTATTGCAATTCACAACAAGCGAGGACACCAACCGGTGCCCTCGTGAAGCATTAGGAACAAAACCCAGGGCGATTCAGATGAAAGGCTACCGATGAAGAAATCTCGTCTCATGGCTCTCGTTGCTATTGCCTCGCTAACGATGTCACTTTTATCTGTGGTCGCGCCCGCACAGGCCCGCGATCTCAAAGGATCGCAGTGTGGTCGTGAAGGTCTAATCCGCACTATCAAAGGCACTACATATACATGTGAACGAGTTGATGGTTCATTGAAATATGCCGAGGGCCGCAAACTCAGAGGCACCTTAGATGTTGTTTGCAGCGCGACCCAAGACTGGTGCGCAGCAATGGCGAAGAAGTATAAAGAAATGACAGGAGTCAAAACTCGTTTTGTCCGTCTCTCAGCAGGGCTGGTGCCGGCGCGACTAGAGGAATTTAGAAATAATCCTGAATTTGATGTCTGGCATGGAGGCCCCGCAGATGGATATGTCGCTGCAAGAAATTTGGGTTTGACGGAGGCTTACCTTTCCCCGACTCGAAACATGATTTCAAAGGCTCAAATTGATGACAAAGGCTTTTGGAGTGGTGTTTATCTAGGTGCTCTAGGTTTCTGCTCAAATACTCAGGTGCTAGAAGGACTTGGTGTTGAATTGCCAAAGAGCTGGAACGACTTGCTAGATCCAAAATTAAAGGGCCAAGTTCTATCTGCTCACCCAGCTACCTCGGGGACAGCATTTACGACATTTTGGACGCAAGTAGCGCGACTTAGCTCTGAGGATAGGGCGATAGAATACATGAAAGAATTGAACAAGAACATCCCTTACTACTCACGCTCTGGAGTTGCACCAGTTGGAGCAGCCGGATCAGGTGAAGTTGCTGTAGGACTGGTCTTTGCTCATGACTGTGTGGCGGGTGCAAAAAATGGTCTCCCTCTAAAAGTTAGTTTCCCTTCAGAAGGAACTGGCTATGAAACCGGAGCCGTTGCCCTAATTAAAGGTGCGCGTAATCCACTAGCCGCAAAGACTTTTATTGATTTTGCTCTATCGGCTGATGCGCAAAACCTTGGAGCTGGAGCAAATGCTTTCCATGCACTCACTAATCCGCAGGCAAAGTACAACCAGTTAATCATTCCTTTAAGCAAGATAAAATTAGTTGATTACAACTTTGAAAAAGCCGGAAATCGTAAACCAGATCTAATAAAGCGATTTGATGATGAAATTAGCAATAGTGAAAAGGCTAAGTAAGGGTTAGAGCGCATAATAAAATTCATACAGGACCTCAGGGAACTTGGGATCAGTAATGACTACTTTCTTTAACTCCTAAGGAGATGGATCTGGCTTATCTTTGATTTTGTATCAGTAGCTCCGTTGGTCAACTAAATCCCGATACAATTAGGTCGGGCATTTTTCGCGCACTTCCTACCCCGGTAGAGGTCGCCTTGGAAGGGCGTCGGAACTTGATTTGTT
>JBIISH010000038.1:0-10224 GCA_044341115.1 Candidatus Nanopelagicales bacterium | reverse complement strand
CAGGCGAGTTCAAGCGAGCGCTCCGCCAAGCCGATCAAACGCATGCAGTGATGGACACGTCCGGGTCCGAGCCGACCCTGTGCGATCTCAAAAGCTCGGCCGGGGCCACCGATGATGGCGGAGGCAGGGAGGCGCACGTCAGTGAAGGACACCTCACCGTGACCGAAGGGCTCATCCATGATCCCCATCGTGCTGAGCATGCGCTCGACTTGCACTCCCGGTGCATTACGGGGAACGAGCACCATGCTGTGCCGGTGGTGGCGATCTGCATCGGGATCGGTCACCGCCATCGTGATGATCAACTCACAGTCCGGGTGACCGATGCCGGTGGTCCACCACTTGCGACCGTTGACCACCACTTCATCGCCGATCAGGTGTGCGGTTGTTTCCATGGTCGTGGCATCACTGGATGCAACGTCGGGTTCGGTCATTCCGAATGAGCTGCGGATTTTTCCATCGAGCAGCGGATCAAGCCATTGCTCCTGTTGTTCGGCAGAGCCGTACTTCAGCAGCACCTCCATGTTGCCGGTATCGGGAGCGTTGCAGTTGAACACGAACGGTGCGACCGCGAACCGGCCGGTGATCTCGGCTAGCGGTGCGTAATCCACGTTGGTCAGGCCGATACCCCCGACAGTGCCGTACTTGGCCGCGTAGGCATCGCCAGATCCATTCGGCAAAAACAAGTTCCATAAGCCGCGTTCCCGAGCGAGTGAGCGCAACTCATCCAGAATGGGAAGGGGCGTCCATGCGGTGCCGTGAGCCCGAGCGAGTTCGAGATCGTTCAGATAATCGGCCTCTGCTGGCTCGATGAACTCGGCCGTGAAGTCCGAAACAGCCTGGGTGAGTTCGGTGGCCCTTGGTGAAGGAGAAAAATCCATTCCCCGACAGTAGCCACCTCACTCGCTGGCATACCAGTTTTGTCTAGATCTGAAGATCTAGATTCGGTTGGCGCCAGTCCGGTCCAGATCGGCCAGAACGTATTCGAGAAGTTCGCGGCCATGCCCGGAGGCGCTAGCGATGTCGTGTGGATGCAGCGCCACCCCGTTCAGGGCCGTCAGTCGAAGCACATCGCCACTCACGTGCAGGTTAGGGAAAATCCCGCCGAAGGCGAATGGCAGGTCCGCATCGTGCTGATCGAGGACAATGGCAGAGCCAGGGCGCTCAAGAGGTAGATCGAGATAGACCGCACTGCGGCCGTCGTGATCCATCAAGAACTGCATATGCGACGTGATCTGTTGCGCAAAATCGAGACCCGGCTCAGTCACGGTAATGATGGCGAGGTTGTGGTCAGCCTTTGTGGTGACGAGGAATTCGGTTTCATCCGGCAGGGGGGTTGACGAATCTGCTTCGGCTACAACCCCGCGCAAACCAGTCGCAGCGACCAATTCAGTGATGACCCGATCATGCCGGCGCGGTGCGTAGATGGGCCTGTCATAGCCGTCGTTAGTTTTCAAGTAGAAGAGCGCTACGGATTCGCGTCGTGATTCTTTGTTCTCGTCAGTTGCCAGGGCAGCATTATTGACGACGGTAGGTGGGATCCAGCCGATTAGAAAACCAGTTTCCATTGCGCCGAGATCAATATTCGCCTTCTGACTGAAGGGATGCGCGGCTGTTGCTTCACTGAACAAGCCGAAATAGCCAGATGCGCGCGCCCAGTCAGCGCCGAAGGACTTGAGTTTCGTAAAGAGGTGCTGTCCGCGGGCTGCTTCAGAGACCACGGCCACCCCCGAATGCAGCACTTGCGAATCATCGCTCTCTTTCATCAGCGCGGTGTGACCGAGCACTTGGCCGTGTGAATCAATGCCAATAATGCTGATTAATTCACCGGCAGTGATTCGACGAGCAATCTCTTCAGGCTGATAAACCCACTCAGCATCGTAGGTAGAGCCATAGGCAGCGGTCACAAGTTCGGTGAGTAATTCCGACTCATCAGGTTTCATGAACCTGATCGTGGAGTCGGTCATAGAAGTGTCAGCCAACTCCGAGCACTCCACGCCACCAATCATTCGAGAACTTTCCGGTGGGGTCATAGCGCCCGACCAAGTTAACAAAGTCGTTGAAACGTGAATAGCGGTCTGGAAGTGCTGTGCCGTCGAAGAGCTTGCCCCAATGCGGGCGGCCACCGGCGGGTGCGAAGTACTCATCGATCTCAGGTAGCAACCCGAACACCTCGGGAACCTTTTTCCAGGTAAAATGGATACCTACCGTGTCGCGGCCAGATGCACCGCTGAGCCACAACTCATCTGCTGCCATTGTGCGGATTTCCGAGACATGCAATAGCTCGTGGATGCGCGGGCTGAACTCGAGAAGGCCCTTCAGTAGCTGCACTGCCTCGGTGCGCGGTACCAAGTACTCGGTCTGGAGTTCATCACCCGAACTCGGTGTGAACTCAAGTTTGAAGTGCGGGAGCCGCTCAAACGAAGGGCCCACTACGCCGAGCTGTTCGGTGCAGTGGATGGGATCGTGGCCGGGCAGGGGATGGCGTTTGATGGTTGCGGGTGCTCCGCCCATCCACTGCTCGTGGCGCCATGCTTGGTCGGCCCGGTGCTTCACCCAGAGCTGACCCAATTTTTCCGGGCCCCACGTTGTGAAGAACGAAACACTGTAAGCACTGGAAAAGATTGCATCAAAGTTGTCAGTGACCTGAGCGTGGGAAACGTCGTCGATCACCGTTTGTGCGATGTCAAAGGCCGGAACGATGGAGAGTTTCACCCGAGTGACTACTCCCAGCATTCCCAGGGAGACGACGCTGCCAGAAAAATCCGGAGAAGATTCGTCAATTACGACGAGATCACCGGATGCAGTGACCAGTTCCAGTGCGCGAACGGTTGATGACAGCGTGCCGTTTGCATCACCTGATCCATGAGTGCCGGTAATTACGGCGCCGGCAACACTGATGTGACCAAGCGATGCAATGTTGTGCACGGCAAATCCGTGCGGTTGGAGGGCTTTGGCCAACTCACCGTACTTCATGGCCGCGGGCACCCATGCTGTGCTGGATGCAGAATCAATATCGATGGTGGCGGCCAGTCCGGCGACGCTGACCTGCACGCCGCGGGTATCGGCGATGTCATTGAAACAATGGGCGGTGCCGAGGGCTCGAACCGAATCGTGCCTCGACACGCACGCTTGCAGTTCAGCGACGCTGCTAGGTGTCTCGCGAGCGCTGGCAGCAAAGTCAATATTTCCTGACCAATTGGTGAGACTAGTAGTCGACATTGATTAACTCCCCATCCGTCCGGAGAAATCCCACGTGGCCAAACTCAATGCGTCGATTCGCACTGCAACTTCCTTATCCAGCCGGCTGAGCAGCCACCTGCTCAGATCAGACTCACTATCACCTTGATACCGGGCGATGAGTTGACGCAGAACCTTCTCGGCAAGTTCAGGGTGCAGGGTTGCGCGACCGGTGCCTCGCACACCTCTATACGGCGGTGTATCAGCTGCAACTTCAAAACCGATCCGATTGTCGGCGGCCAATCTCTTTGCCAGAACCGACGTAGCTTGGGTGGCGCACCAAAGAGCATTGTCGGAATAGATGAACCACAGCGACTGAACGATTGGACCGGCACTGCCCATGGATGACACCCGAATGGGGATGGTGGTGTCGCGCAGGAAAGTAGTGATTTGATCGCTGTTCCAGGGCCCTTTTGCTTCGAGTATCGCGTCCACCCCACGAGCCTAGAGCGATCGGATAACCTTCCCTCTCGCGCCCGTCTCGGGTGCGCGGTCGATAAGGATGGAATCCAGATGGGCGCCCTGCTCGCATTGGTGTCGAGTCTTTCCTGGGGTGTCGCAGACTTCATGGGTGGCCTCGCTGCTCGGCGGGTGGGTCCGATCCAAGTCCTCGCGGTCTCCTACCCCGCTGGTGCGGTACTTCTGACCCTGCTCGCGTTCTTCGTGATTCCAGGCGAGGTGTCCGTTGAGCTACTCCCGTACGCGGTGGCGGCCGGTCTTATCGGAGCGCTCGCCATCGGCCTGCTCTACGCGGCTTTAACCCGCGGCCCGATGGGTGTGGTGTCACCACTCACGGCAGTCATGTCAGGGGCGGTCCCGGTGGCTGTCGGATTGCTGCGCGGCGAGTCACTCTCCGCCCTTGCCATCGTCGGAATCGCGTTTGCGGTGCTCGCGGTGTTCATGGTCAGCAAGGAATCCGGGCATCACGAGCGCACGCCGATGTCGGCCATCATCTTGGCGCTCTCGAGCGGTGTCGCGATTGGTCTCTACCTCACGGCTATCGGCCTAGCCCCGCAAGACTCGGGGATCTGGGCGGCAACTATTGGCCGCTGGGTTTCCACCTTGGTGATGTTGATCGCCGTCATCGTGGTCGCGCGAAAGGTAGTCACAGCCGGATTCCCGTGGTTACTCGTGATCGGCTCTGGCATTTTGGACGCGTCGGCCAACGGCATTTTCCAGTTGGCAACGCAGCGTGGCCTGCTTTCTATCGTGGCCGTTATTGGATCGCTCTATCCCGCTGCGACCGTAGTACTCGCGCGGGTGATCTTGAAGGAAAGATTGAACAGGGTGCAGATCAGCGGAGTAGTCATTGCTCTCAGTGCCGCTGCGATGTTATCCCTCGGCTAATTTCACAATCCGTAGTTACAGTTCCTGCATTTTTGCTCGGGTGAACCGTGCAAGAACGACGTTAAAGCCGGCAAGTAGCAGCAGCAGGATTGTCAGGAAATCCCAGCCAAGTGAGAAGCCGCGAACGAGCCCGGCGACGAGTAGAAGAACGCCCGCCACAATCTGGAGAACAAAGGAGAAACGAAGCCGGCTGTAGTCAGGTGATTGTGCCATGGCGCAACTGTGTCACAACCGATCTAGTTGGGCACAGGAGGGAGCGCCGAGCCTTTGGATCTTTTCGAGTCGAAGTAATAGAGCCCGAACGCGCCAAGTCCAACTACCAGTTGCGGTAGGAACCACACCAAGCGCCAGATGAGATCCGCTGCGACAGCTGTGGAGTTTTCGATGCCGAATCCGGTGAGCAGAAGAACCAGCGCAGCATCGACAGTGCCGAGTCCACCAGGTGTAATTGGAAAACTGGTAAGCAGCAGTGCAATGGAGAACGCAGCGAACGCTTCGATGGGTGTGATGGGTGTTGGGAAAACACCCAGTGCTGCAAGTGCTGCGATCAGCACAATCCACGGAGTCATTTGGGCGAGTGCATTTGTCAGGGTGAGCTGCAGCCACCGCTCGCGCACCAACGCACTTGCTTCCATGTTGTAGTTGCCCAAGATTGAAATCAGATCTGGTGCAGGGCGTTTGAACAGGTGCCACAGCCGATTCGCAATCGGCTGCAGGCGCCGGGCGAGCCCTTCGGCGCTGGACTTGCTGCGCAATACGAGCCATATTCCAAGGATCGACGCAACCACGACGATGATTCCGACCACTGCTGCTGTGGTGTAGCCAGCGGTGGACCGGCCTTCCATCACAAGGAGCACCACCGCGAGTGCTGGTGTGCCCAACACCATCAAATACGTCCAGATCGCATCGGCTGAGACAGCGGCGGCGGATTTTGCAGGGGGAACCCCGTACTTGGCGAGAATCGAATACTGCGTGCCTACGGCTACCGCCCCGCCTCCGGGAATGATGTTGCTGACCAAGAATCCAGCTTGCCGATCAACAAATGCAGCGCGATAGGGCAGACCGGGAATCGCCGCCATGGCGGTGAGCGGGTAAGCGATGATGTTGAACAGGCCTGCTGTAACCAGGATCCAGATCCAGTACGAGGGAAGTTCGGCGATCTGGGTGAACGCTTTTTGGTAGGTGCCAAAATTCGGGAACAAGAACGCGAAGACCGCCACCATGATGATGACGCCAAGGATCGCCGTGATGATGGCGCGCTTTTTGCTGGGGGAGCTGGCAGCCATGGCAGCACTGTAGACGGGCTGGCTTCTTCGATGATTTCGTGATTCCGAATGATTGCTCTACTCTTGAGGCTGCACGTTCATTGCGAGTCTTGGCTTTACTGCGACTTAACTTGGGTCTCCTTCAAGACACGCCTTACTGTCTTGAATGGATTGAATTCTCATGTCTGATGTCAAAAACCCTGAAACTGCTGTGTCCTTTGCCGATCTCGGCGTGGATCCAGCCCTCGTAGCTGCACTTGATCGTGGTGGCTTTACCGAGCCCTTCCCGATCCAGGTTGCGACCCTTCCTGATGCCATCGCCGGTCGCGATGTGCTCGGTCGCGGGCAGACCGGTTCGGGTAAGACCCTTGCCTTCGGTTTGGCGCTGGTCTCGCGGCTCAAAGGCCGCCCGTCTAAGTCGCGCCAACCATCCGGATTGATTCTCGTGCCTACCCGTGAATTGGCCATGCAGGTCAACGACGCGATCGCCCCGTTCGCCGACGCCCTGCATATGCGCACGCGCATCGTGGTGGGTGGCGTTCCTTACGCAAAGCAGATCACCGCACTTGATCGCGGCGTTCATATTCTCATCGCAACCCCGGGTCGCTTGATGGACTTGGTCGAGCGTGGTTCTGCAGATCTTTCACAGGTGCAGGTGACTGTCCTTGATGAAGCCGACCAAATGGCCGACATGGGCTTCTTGCCGATCGTTCGCGAAATCCTCGACCTCACCAAGCCCAAGAGTCAGCGCCTGCTGTTCAGCGCAACGCTGGATCGTGGAGTTGACGCACTTGTGAAGGCCTACATGAATGATCCAGCGGAGCACTCACTTTCGAGTACTTCTGCCGACGTCAACACGATGGAGCACCACGTGTTGATCGTGCATCCAGAAGACAAGGTTGAGGTTGCCACCCAAATCGCATCACGCGATGGCCGCACCATCTTCTTTGTTCGCACTCAGGCTGGCGCAGACAAACTCGCCAAGCAAATGGCGAGCCGCGGTGTGCCGGTGGGTGCACTGCACGGTGGAAAGTCGCAAGCGGTGCGCACCCGCACACTTGCAGACTTCAAAGAAGGTCGCACGCCGGCTCTCGTTGCCACCAACGTTGCCGCTCGCGGTATCCATGTTGACGACATCAGCTTGGTCGTACACATCGATGCGCCCACCGATCCCAAAGATTACGTGCACCGCGCTGGTCGTACCGCGCGTGCAGGTGAGTCCGGCACGGTCGTCACGTTTGCAGCCCCACGTCAGCAAAAAACGATCACCAGCCTTACCAAGCGCGCAGGCGTTGATGCTGATGTGACACGGGTTCGCCCTGGTGCGCAGGCATTGGTGGATATCACCGGTGCGCAGGAGCCTTCCGGAGTGCCGTGGTACCCAGCACCGGAAAAGCGCGCCCACAAGTCAGGCCCGCGTCACTTCCACCACCGCGGTGGCAGTGGCGGTGGCTCTAAGCCTCGAGGCCGGGGTCGTCGTCCGAGCTCGTCGTAGTTTTTGCGCCGGCGAGCGCGCCCACGGTCATCAGGCCATAGCCCACTGATGGCCCGATAAGTACTGCGAAGAGCACGGTGCCAATTCCGACCGTGCCACCGAGCAACCAGCCGATGATCACCACAATCACTTCGATGCCAAGGCGTACACCGTAGATCGGCCAACCTGTTTTGCGGTGCACGCCGGTCATCCAGCCATCGCGCGGCCCCGGTCCCAGGTTCGTGGTCAAGTACAAGCCACTGCCCAACCCGATGAGGGCGATTCCGGCGATCACAGTGAACAGTTGCACCGCCGCGATTTCGGGGTGCGGCAGGAATGTCACGCCCACCTGCAGCGCGAGGGCGATCACCACCGCATTCGCGATCGTGCCCAATCCTGGCTTTTCGCGCAAGGGAATCCAGAGCAAGAGAACGCTCACACTGATGATGAATGTGGTCCAGCCGATGCTCAGCCCGGTCCGCAGGGAAAGCCCTTGCGCCATAACCGTCCATGGGCCGTTACCCAAATCCGCCACAACAACGAGTGCTTCACCCGTCCCGAACAGCCAGAGTCCAAGAATCAGGATCGCGATGGTGCCCGGATTTCCGGTCCATCTGCGTTCTGAACGCCAGCGGGTGATCGGCACGGTCTTGGCCGGCCTCAGCCACGAGGGGACCGGGAGGGATAGGGGCGAACGTTCGCGGGTCACGCACGACTCCGATTCGTGAAGGGTTGAGCATTAAGGAAGAGATCGAGAAGGTAGAGATCTCGTGCGGGAGACGGTACGGCATTCGGTGGGTGGCGCCCGATGCTGGGCCTTAAGGTTCGACTGTGGAGCACACCGGTCTTGGCTTTGTTGCGATGTGGATCGCGATGAGTGTTGTGATGATGGTGCCGACCGCGCTGCGACCCGCGCGCCGGATTGCAGCCGGAAACCCGCGAAGAGGATTTGGTTTCTTATCCGGTTATGCGCTCTTGTGGGCAGCAACCGCAGTGATCGCCTATCCCATCGTTGCTTTTGTGCCGTGGAATCCAGTCACACTTTTCCTCGCATGGATTGCGGTGGGTGGTTATCAGCTCCTGCCATCCACATCGCGGCACCTGCGCGCCTGTAGGGCGCTGCCGGTCACAGAGGTTCCCGCTCGAGCCGGAGTGCGTTACGCAATCTCGTGCATCAGTGCCTGTTTGCCTCTGATGATCGTGGCCATGGCCACAGTTCACGGCGCAGGTGTCCCAACCGTCATCGCCATCGCCGCCATGGCGTTGGTGATGGCTTACATCATGTGGGAGAAATCCCCGCTGGCAACCTTTGGTGCGATTCGTTTCAGCGGCGCGATGATGATCGCGATCGCCGCGATCACATTCACTTCCGGTGCTCTGCCGAACCACGAGTCACATTCAGCGCTTGTCTCCATCGATAGGTAAATCCAGGTCTTCACCGCTAGCCACATCGCCTACTTCAATCAGCGTAATGTCGGTGCGTCCACGCAGATACATTCGGGCGCCTTCGTCTCCACGTGCGGTGTCGATCACTGCAGGCCAGTGGGACCGAGCGAAAAGGACGGGGTGTCCGCGCACGCCGTCATAGGTTGCGGCCACGAGTTCACCTGGAGATGCGAGAACGCGCTCGCATGCACTTGTGGTGAGCCCTGGTAAATCGACGAGGGTCACCAGAACGCGATCAACGTCGGTATCGATGAGATGGGTGAGACCAACGCGTAAAGAGGAACCCATCCCTTCCGACCATTGCCCATTCAGGATGATCTCTGCACCGGGCACGTCACCGACCCATGCGCCAAGCACCGCATAAATAGGTGAACATCTCGCACCTTCGAGCACCTGCACCGCGGAGTCGATCAAGCGTTGACCGTTTATGACAGCTGGGGCTTTTGGTCCACCGAAGCGTTTGCCTTCGCCGGCCGCCAGGATCAGGCCGGCGGTCCTCATCGCGCAGCGCCTGGGTGGATCGGTCCGGACAACTGAGTCAAGTGCTGGCCGCTGCCGCCCCATCGTGACTGGATGATCTCCGCCGCAATAGAAATTGCGGTCTCCTCCGGGGTGCGAGCCCCTAGATCAAGACCGATCGGTGAGTGCACGCGCGCGAGTTCATCGTCGGTAAGACCGGCTTCTTTCAAGCGGATGAGGCGATCCTCGTGCGTGCGCCGCGAACCCATCGCGCCGATGTAGCCGGCGTTCGTTTGCAACGCGGCCTTGATTGCCGGCACATCAAACTTGGGGTCGTGGGTGAGCACCGCGATCACCGTGCGCTCGTCAACCTCCTGTGATGCCAGCCAACGATGTGGCCAATCGACTACAACTTCATCGGCTTCAGGGAAACGTTTCGCGGTGGCAAAAACGGGTCGAGCGTCACACACAGTCACCCTGAACCCGAGGACTTTGCCCACTCGAACTAATGCGGCAGAGAAATCGATGGCGCCAAACACAAACATCTGGGGCGCCGGGGCGTAGCTCGCAACGAAAACATCAAGGCCTTCACCGAGTCTTTCGCCCTCGGGCCCGTAATGCAAAAAACCTGTGGTGCCCGAGGCAAGCATGCCAATCACGTCTTCGCGCACGGTGTCATCAAGACGCGTGGTTCCCAAACTGCCTTCGCTGCCTTCGGGCCGAACCACGAGGTGCTTGCCCACGTGATGGGGTCCGCGCACGATCGTGGCCACGGCTACAGGTTCTTCTTGGGCGATGCTTGCGGCGATACCGGGCAACTCTGGCCACGAGTCGGCGTCGACCTTCTCAACGAAAATCTCCAATATTCCGCCGCAGGTCAGGCCTACCGAGAACGCATCGTCATCGCTCACGCCATAGGTTTCGAGCACGGGTTCGCCACTTGCGAGGACCTCTTGTCCTAAATCGAAGAGGGCGCCCTCAACGCAACCGCCGCTC
>JBIISH010000276.1:0-2847 GCA_044341115.1 Candidatus Nanopelagicales bacterium | reverse complement strand
TCTTCCCCGAGGGACTCCTCCCGATCCGAGGGACCCGCTCGCAGAGCGGGTGACCGGGATCGAACCGGCATGGCCAGCTTGGAAGGCTGGGGCTCTACCATTGAGCTACACCCGCGAGGTGCGCCCTCATGGTACTCACTGCCCTGATCTGAATCGAAATGGGCGCTCGATTATGGGTGAACTTGCATGCAGATTCAGGTGACGCGGGGGATACCTCTAGACTCTCGGAGGCCAGCGCGGGGCGTAGCGTAGTGGCTAGCGCGCCTGCTTTGGGAGCAGGAGACCGGGAGTTCGAATCTCCCCGCCCCGACCACACCGATACGACAAGTTTGGGAAACGACAAGTACGGCTAGTTCACCGAGAAGTATCTTCACCACGTACAAAAAGATCCGTCAGACAACTACCTGGAGCGTCCGTGAAAACCGAGATCGAGAACCTCAACCCCACCCGCATAAAGATCTCTGTTGAGGTGCCGTTTGCGGATCTGCAGCCCAGTGTGGACGCTGCCCTCGTTCGCATTGGCAAGTCGATCAACATCCCAGGTTTTCGTAAAGGCAAGGTTCCGGCCCGAGTGGTCGAACAGCGAGTGGGCCGGGGAGCTGTTTTAGACGAGGCCATCAACGATGCCCTGCCCAAGGCCTATGAAGAAGTTATTCGGGAGAACAAGATTCGCCCGATTGGGCAGCCGGCCGTCGAGGTTACCGAGATGGTCGATGGCGATAAATTGACGTTCACCGTTGAGGTAGATGTGCGCCCCGAGTTTGATCTCCCTGCATTTGATTCCTTGACGGTTGAGGTTGAACCGTACCTATTGTCTGAATCTGATGTCGATGAACAACTTGATGCATTGCGCGGTCGATTTGCCAATCTCAAAGAGGTGGATCGCGCCAGCGCAGACGGCGATATTTTGCTGGTCAATATTTCCGGGACTACCGAATCTGGCGATGAAGTCGAGGATCTAGCAGCGCAGGCCATGTCTTATGAACTGGGCACCGAAGGCATGTTGCCTGGATTCGATGACGCTGTTCGCGGTGCGGCAAAGGGTGAGTCGCGAACATTTGAATTCACTCCACAAAATGGTGACTGGTCAGGAATCCCGCTCACTGTCACGGTTGAAGTGACCGCGGTTCGTGAGCGCGAATTACCCGAACTTAATGCAGAGTTCGTCAGCATGGCCTCCGAGTTTGACACGGTTGAGGAGTTGCGAGCAGATATTGAAAATCGCCTCGGCCGATTGAAGCGCATTGAGCAGGGCAATGAAGCCCGTCACAAGATTCACGATGTCCTGTTGGAGAAAGTGGATATTGCATTACCGGAGAGTGTGGTGGCGGCCGAAATCGCATCTCACTTCCAAGACGGCCATGATTCGGGTGAAGAGCATCGTGGCGAAGTTGAGGCGGAGATCCGCACCGGCATGAAGAGTCAGTTCGTTTTGGACAAAATCGCAGAGGATGCCGAACTCACGGTTGGCGAGAGCGAACTCAGTGCGTGGTTGGTGCAGCAAGCGCCTCGGTACGGGATGGCCCCCGATGCATTTGCCCAGGCGCTGGTGGAGGCAGGTCAGGTCCCCATGGCCATGGCGGATATTCGCCGAGCCAAGGCCCTTGCCAAGGTACTTGAGAGCGCCCATGTTGTGGACACCACGGGAGCCGTTATTGACCTCGCAGCCTTGGATGCCGAAATGGCTGCCCTGAGCGCCGGTGAGTAGGTCAGCTGTCCCCCATGCGGTTCATTCGGCTGATGGCGAACTCTGGTCATTAGATCGGGTACGGATACTGCTGCGGGGTTAGAGTTGCATCACCCAAGCAACGCGAATAATTGTTGTGACCCTAAGGCAAGGAGAATCGGTGTCGACACCCTTTGAACACATCATGCGCACGAGCGGCGGCATGACCGGATTCGGCGACATGCTGGATGAGCGGCTCCTACGCGAGCGAATTATTTGGCTCGAGGGTCCCGTCATGGATGACAACTCCAATCGGATTGCCAAGCAATTGCAGGTGCTCGCAGCCGAGGATCCAGCAAAAGACATCTCTCTTTACATCAACTCACCCGGTGGTTCGATCACCGCGGGCATGGTCATCTACGACACCATGCAACTGATCCCGAACGATGTCACCACTGTCGCCATGGGCTTAGCCGCATCCATGGGTCAATTCCTGTTGTGTGCCGGAACAGCCGGTAAGCGGTATGCCACCCCAAATACCCGCATCATGATGCACCAGCCGTCCGGTGGCCTTGGTGGAACAGCAAGTGATATCAAGATCCAGGCCGAGCAAATGCTGTACATCAAAAAGCGCATGGCGGAATTGATTGCCGTTCATAGCGGACAAAGCATTGAGCAAATCGAGAAGGACTCGGATCGAGATCGCTGGTTCACTTCAGATGCAGCTCGTGACTACGGATTAATCGATCATGTGTATAGCTCATCTGCCGATGCACCATCTTCACTCAAGGGAGACACCAAGTGAGTAATTCTTTCCAGTCAGTAGCTCCCGTAAGTCGGTATATTCTTCCGGAGTTTCGTGAGCGCACGGCGACCGGGGAAAAAGTACATAACCCCTACACCAAACTTTTTGAAGAGAGAATCATTTTCCTGGGTGTTCAGATTGACGATGCCTCCGCTGACGATGTCATGGCGCAATTGCTCACTTTGGAATCATTGGATCCGGATCGGGATATCCAGATTTATATAAATTCACCGGGTGGTTCGTACACCGCCATGACCGCCATCTACGACACCATGCAGTTCGTCAAGCCGCAGGTTCAAACTGTTTGTTTGGGGCAGGCTGCATCAGCTGCCGCAGTCCTGTTGGCAGCGGGCACACCGGGAAAGCGCTTCGCCCT
>JBIISH010000298.1:0-2571 GCA_044341115.1 Candidatus Nanopelagicales bacterium | reverse complement strand
CTTTCCCACGCAAATGCGGTCCGCAATATTGGAGTGGTTGGAGCAATAGCAACCCAGCGCGCTCGCACGAATGATCCAGTGGCAGGTTGAAGAAAGCCAGCAATGAGGGCGGCCAAAATCTGCAAGGGCGCAGGTTGGTCGGTCATCACGGCAGCAACGAAAAGGACCAGAGCTACTGAGTGGCAGGTGACGAGCAAGGGCAAGGTACGAGATTGGCCCACTCGGTCAGTCCACCGACTCGTGGCAACCGCACCAGCTGCCGCCATCAGAGCAAACGATGCAGAGAGAAGCCCAGCAAATGCATACGAGCCGGTCTTGACGCTGACCATGAGAATGATGCCGAGGCCAATAATGGCTATGGGAAGCCTGGAAAAGAAGCCGGCTGCTGAAAATGCTGCCGCACCTGGGAGCCGAAGTGCTTCGCGATAGATACCAAGCATGATGTTGGCAGGGTACCGCTCATTAATCATGGGGCAGGATGGGGCTATGACATCGATGGCACCTCTACGAATTCCCCTTGCCGAACTTCTGGCCCTGCATCCACTTCTCCCCATGGCGTGGGAGAGCGCTCTTAAAGCTGGAGCCTTCCTCTTGAACGAAAGACCAGAGGACCTCTCCGTCGATTCAAAGTCCACGCCGACGGATTTGGTATCTGCCATGGACCGTACAGCGGAAGAAATGATCATTGATGGGCTCCTCGGACCGCGTCCAGCTGACGGGTTTCTCGGTGAGGAAGGTGGGGAACGCATCGGAACTAGCGGTGTTCGATGGGTTGTGGATCCATTGGATGGAACGGTGAATTATCTATTCGGATTCCCGATGTGGGGGGTCTCGATCGGAATGGAACAGGATGGCGTCACTGAAATAGGCGTCATCTCCACCCCAGCATTCGATGAGCACTACATCGCAGTTCGTGGTCAGGGAGCGTGGCTCATTCGAGGCGAACAGGGAACGCGACTCAGTGTCAAGAAGTGTGCGGATCTCAGCCTTGCAATGATCGTCACCGGTTTCGGTTACGCACCCGAACGTCGAGTTTCTCAGGCTGCGGTAGTTCAAGAATTGATCGCTCAAGTTCGTGATATCCGACGCCTTGGCGCCGCAGTGGTGGATTTCGCGTGGCTTGCTCAAGGTCGTTTTGATGCCTACTACGAACGAGGCTTGAACGCGTGGGACATTTCAGCGGGGATGCTGTTAGCCGCAGAGGCCGGAGCTGAAGTTAGCTTCCTGCGCGGGGGGGAGCCCTCCGACTTGTTGGTCGCGGTAGTGCCTGGCATCGCCCATGAACTGCGTGCTGAATTGCTCAGGTTGGATGCCGATTTAGGTCCCTGAGTAACTGATCTAATCGATTCGTCGTAGTTCCCGTGAATAGGTGTGGGCTTTCGTTACATAGGTTTGTACGTTGTGCGTGAATGCATTGGAGGTAACTGCATTCTCCGTAATCACAGCAGGCACGCCCAATGCGCGTGCGAAAGCAGGTACTACTTTGCCGTTCCCCACGAGAGCGCAGGCACCGACGAGGGCATTGGGGCCGACGAGCGCTTCGTGCAACACCACGGAGCCCGATCCGATGAGTGAGTCATCAAAAACGGTGCACCCCTCAAGGTGGGCGTTGTGCCCAATGGTGCATCTATCTCCGATGGTGGTGTTGAGCTTGCTGGTGCAATGGATGACAGCTCCATCCTGAACGGATGTGAAAGCGCCGATGGTGATGCTCCCGCCATCACCCCGGAGAACGGCCCCTGGCCAGACGCTTGAACCAGGTCCAACAGTGACGTCTCCGATGATCACTGCATCGGGATGAATGAACGCATCTGGAGCAATCTTCGGCTCGCGTTCACCTAGGGCGTAGATCGCCATCAGCGCTGCCTCCTCGTAATTGGGGGTGGTGAACGACAAACTTAGTCATGAGGCACAATCTGCGGACAGCCCTTTCGGCTGGCAGACACGATCGGAGCCGTCAGCGCTCTGGGTGGAAAGCACGGAAAGGATCGAGCGGCAATGGCGACCGACTATGACGCCCCACGCAAGACCGATGAGGAACTTGCTGAAGACAGTCTCGAAGATCTCAAAGCGCGACGAGCAGAGAAGACCGCATCGGCTGTCGATGTAGATGAAGCCGAGCTCGCGGAGAATCTGGAACTGCCAGGTGCTGATCTGTCGGATGAAAGTTTGGCTGTTCGAGTTGTGCCGAAGCAGTCGGACGAGTTCACCTGCTCAAAGTGTTTCCTTGTTCAGCACCGCAGCCAGATGGATCATGAGGGAAAATCTGGTGCTGTATGTAAGGACTGTGCCTGACCCAGACCGCGACTATGAATGCGACTATGAGTCGGAGGTCGATCGACGCTCACCCCAGTGCATGGTGCCGCGATAGACCATAACCTCGACTACTGCTGCGGTTGCTGCTGTCAAAGCAGTCCAAGCAATGGCTCGAGAAAAACTTACTGTTGGATCCTTAGGCACTGGAGCGCTATGTCCGGTGATTTGCCGGTAACCCCCGTTTAACAGGCGGCGAGCGAGCATGGTTGCGGCGATCGCCGCAATGGGGGCAATCACATGCACCATCGGGTTTAC
>JBIISH010000274.1:0-2887 GCA_044341115.1 Candidatus Nanopelagicales bacterium | reverse complement strand
ACCAAGGATGTTGACCATCACGGCGTAAGGCGCCTGCATGTGCGGGCTGCCCAATGGCAAGTCCAGGATCGCCCGCAGGTGATTTTCGAACTGGCTGGTGTTGGCCCCATCGATGGACCAGTGCCCTGAGTTATGCGGGCGCATTGCCAATTCGTTGATGAAGAATTCGGTGCCGGTGTCAAACATTTCAACGGCCAGCATTCCGACCACATCGAGTTCAGCGGCTATCTGCAAAGCGATCGCTTGCGCCTGCATCGCTCGGTCATCGGAAAGCCCGGGGCAGGGCGCGATCACTTCTGAACAGATGCCGTCTTTTTGCACGGTCCGCACCACGGGGTAGGCAACGCTCTGCCCACTCGGTGAGCGCGCGATTTGGGCCGAGATCTCCTGCGTGAAATTGATCAGTTCCTCAGCGAGCCATACCGCGCCCGGTGCCAACGGCGATGCGAGCAACTCAACAGCTTGGGCGCGGTCACGAATGACCCACACCCCTTTGCCGTCATAACCGCCACGCGAAGTTTTGATGATGAATGGGTAGCCGGTTTGTTCAGCGAACGCATCCACATCATCAGCCGTCGCGATGACCGACCAGATCGGACACGGCAACCCGGCCGCACTGAGACGCTCGCGCATCGCCACTTTGTCTTGGGCGAAATGCAGCGCGTGGGGTCCGGGGCGAACTTCAATGCCGCGCGCTAAAACCTCTTCAAGAATCGCGGTGGGTACATGCTCGTGATCAAAGGTGACCACATCACAGCCATCAGCAAACTCCAGAACAGCCTCGGGATCGTCGTGTCGACCGATCGCTACGTCGGCAACAACTTGAGCTGCTGACTCGTCCGGCTCAGTGGCCAAAACCCTGAAATTGATGCCCAGCGCTGCAGCCGGAGCGGCAGACATGCGGGCCAATTGACCGCCGCCAACCATGCCGACCCGAGGAGTATGCACAGCCGAACTCTAGTTCCCCACAACAACAGCGGCAGAGCACCAGCGCCCGGCCGCGCCCGCTCTCTAGACTCACCTTCGTGCAAGAGCAGCGACCAAGCCTCGCTACACGGGCGTATCGGTCGATTCGCGATCAGTTCACCGTGCTCTTCCGCGAAATCGCCAAGTTTGGGATCGTCGGTCTCACCGCCCTCGTCGTCGATATTGGCTTGTTCAACATCTTGCGCTTTGCTGACGGTGAGGGCCCGCTCTACGACAAGCCGATTACCGCAAAAGCGATTTCTGTGGGAGTCGCAACCATCGTGGCGTACGTCGGAAACCGTTACTGGACGTTCCGACACCGCGGCGGCACACACATGGGAAAAGAGTTTGCACTCTTTTTCTTCTTCAGCGCCATCGCTATGGCAATCGCGCTCATCTGTTTGTGGTTCAGTCACTACGTGCTTGGCCTGACCAGCGCCCTTGCCGACAACATCAGCGCCAACGTGATCGGCTTGGGCCTCGGTACGCTCTTTAGATTCTGGTCGTATCGCAAATGGGTCTTCCCCGCGATTCCCGATGATCCTGCAGATCGAGAACTCGCTGAGCGCGACGCGGTCACTCCGATTTAGAAGCGCCGATTTAATTGCGCGCTTTCATACCCGCTGGTTCAGGTTCCATCAGTGGGCAACACAGGCGTTGTTGCGCCGCCACCAGAAGATCGACGACGAACGTCGTCCTCTTCTTGCAGCCGGTACACATCACGCTGAATGTCTTCGACGTTTGGCACGTCTGCGATGCGCAAGCTGCCGTCGGTGTTTGCGGACTCAATCTGTAATTCTCCGAAATTGAACATCCGGCCCAACACGCTCTGATTGAACGAGACGTTGTTCACTTTTGCAAGTGGCACGTCGCGACCCTGTTTGGTAATCAGGCCTCGGCGCAAGATGATGCGTCGATCGGTGAACACGTACTGAGTGGTTAACCAACGAAGGAAAGGAAGGATCACCCAGAGCACTGCAAAAACGAGGCCTGCGCCCAGCACGATCCAACGCACGATCGAGTTATCCGTAAAGAAATACAGCCACGTACCGCCGAAGGCGATCAGGATCAGCACTATGACCGGTGCGATGAGCGCACGCCAATGCGGCTTGAGCTCGTATTTGACGGTCTCGCCGGGTGATAGCAGTCGTTTTGGGTAGTTCATGGCTTGATCGTGGCATGAATGACGTCGCCGACGGTGATAGATCGCACTTTTCCATCAGGTGTGTTGATAACCAAGGCCCCATCCAGTGTGATCTCTGCAGCCAGCCCAGCCACGATTTCACCATTGGGCAGCCGGGCACTTACCTGACGCCCGATGGACGCGCACGACCTCAAGTAATCGACCTCGAGCAGCGGATCGGCCGAGCGCCACTGGCTCACCCGCGCATCGAGTTCCAGCAGCACGCCAGCCAGCAGTGACTCCCGGTCGGTGCGGCCACCAGCCATCAGGAGCGAGCTAGCTTCAGAAGTGGGCAATCCTTCATCCGTGATCGCCACGTTGATTCCGATACCCACGACGAAGGCATCCACATCGGAAAGCCATTCTGAGAGCACTCCACCGACTTTGCGCAAAGTCCCTTGACCCTCCCGAGGGTTCAGCACCAAGTCGTTGGGCCACTTCAATGCAACATCAATCCCCGACTGCTCAGCAATCGCATCACGAGCGGCTAATCCAGCAGCGAGTGGCAACCACGTCCACCGCGCTGGTTCGACATCGCTGTTTCGAATAACCACAGACATCCAGAGTCCACCGAACTTCGGGCTCACCCATGCACGATCGAGTCGACCTCGCCCAGCGGTCTGCTCTTCTGCCACAACACAACTCATCGACGCAGCTCCCGCGCGTGCAAGGTCAGCTGCATCGGCATTGGTCGTCGTCGTACTTGGTTTTATCACCGGAAATGGGCCGCTCCAGTGG
>JBIISH010000099.1:0-6254 GCA_044341115.1 Candidatus Nanopelagicales bacterium | reverse complement strand
AGTATGCGGGGCGCGGACCGAGTTATCCGGATGGCGTGGACCCTTGCTGACTTAGCCGGTCATGTTCGGCCCAATCGAGAAGACGTCGCTGCCGCCTTGTGTTTTCGAGACGATGCGCAGGATTTGGCATCATGAGAACTTCGGATTGGCATGACGATGAGCGACTTGCCTCAATTGCTTTGGCATGTATCTCTGAACCACTTGACCCTTGGGTCGGGAAAATGTTCGTGAGCAGTGGAGCTGTGCACACCATCGAATTAATTCGTTCGGGAACCTCCCGGGTCTCTCATAGGCAGGGCCTGCAAGCGCGACTTCACGTCCTTGACCTCGATGCTGAACTATCCCAGGTGGAAAAGCGCAATATGCGCATAGTTACGCGGGGTGATGCCGAGTGGCCAACACAGCTCGAGGACTTGGGTGAGCGAGTACCGCGAGCCTTATGGATTGATGGAAGCGCGAATGTGCGGTTGGCGGCGGCCACATCGGTAGCAATTGTGGGAGCTCGAGCTTGTACGCGATACGGCGCTGAATCGGCCTATGAAATCGCAAGTCGATTAACGACTGACGGTGTCCGGGTTATGTCTGGTGGCGCTTTCGGAATAGATGCTGCTGCGCACCGTGGTGCATTAGGAGCTGGCGGAATCACCTTGTGTGTACTCGCCTGTGGCGTCGATGTTCCCTATCCACGATCTCACGATGCACTCTTGTTGCAGATTGCGCAGCAGGGTGCTTTGGTGAGTGAATCACCGCTCGGCTCAGGCGTGCGTCGTCAACGGTTCCTGTCGAGAAACCGAATCATCGCAGCACTGACGCGGGCCACAATCGTGATTGAGGCAGCTACCCGATCAGGATCGCTCTCCACCGCACACGAAGCTGAAGCGATCAATCGGGTGGTGGGCGCATTGCCCGGACCCATCACATCTGAGATGTCTCGAGGCACCCATCAACTCATTCGCGAAAGCCGGGCGGTCTTGGTCACCTCAGCAGCAGAGGTGGGTGAGTTGATCTCACCGACTGTCACGAGCGCTCCCACTGCCGTGCAAGGCGACCTCTGGTTTGAAGGCTTGGGGGACACGGAGCGAGCGGTTCTTGATGCTTTGCCTCACCGTGAGGCCATGAACCTCGATGAGTTGGTGTTAGCAACAGCACTGTCTCCACGGCACATTCTCGAAGCACTTGGATCACTTGAGGTTGCGGGTCGAGTACGCACAGATGGATCAGGCTGGCGCATTTCGGTCGCGCCTGCCAGCGGAGTGCGCAAGTAGTTGGAACTATGTGGCTATGAAGGCGGCAGCGACAACCTCTGGAGA
Source organism: Candidatus Nanopelagicales bacterium (assembly GCA_044341115.1). Classification (GTDB taxonomy): domain Bacteria; phylum Actinomycetota; class Actinomycetes; order S36-B12; family S36-B12; genus CAIXFB01. The sequence goes on along the minus strand of JBIISH010000099.1, from coordinate 4,944 downwards.
GCTATCTCCAGATCTCACTGCGGCACTAGATAGTTTCGTAGTTCACCTGCGCGATGAGAAGCGTCGATCCCCGAACACCGTGCGCGCTTATCGAGTTGATGTGTATGAACTGCTGTTTTTCGCCCGAGAAGCCGGCGCCGTTGAGCCCGCGGACATAACCCTGCCCATGATCCGTTCGTGGTTGGCCAATGCTGGGGAGCGTGGGGCAGCAAAGTCAACCCTCGCGCGGAAAGCCGCATCTATCCGCGCGTTCACACGGTGGTGTCGGCAACGAGGACTCATCACGAAAGATCCTGGTGAGCGACTCACGTCGCCCAAAATCCCTAAGCGACTGCCGACCATCCTCGATCAGGACCAAGCGGGCACGGTCATGGCGAGTGCCGCAACCCGCAGCGCTGAAGGGGGTGCGGTTGAACTCCGCGATCTCGCCATCATCGAATTGCTCTACGCGACCGGTATGCGCGTAGCCGAGCTCTGCGCAATCGATCTCGCCGACCTTGATTTTGAACGCCGAACGGTTCGGGTTACAGGTAAGGGAAATAAAGAGCGCACGGTCCCGTTCGGAGTCCCGGCGGCTCGTGTTCTCGTGGAGTGGCTACGGGAACGTCCACATTTTGCGACAGTAATTGACCCGGCTGCACTTTTTCTGGGTGTGCGCGGACGCCGGATTGATGCTCGACTCGTTCGCACAATTGTCCACGACCTGACCGCGTCGGCAGGCGTACCTGAGATCGCGCCGCACGGCGTGCGCCACAGCGCCGCAACCCACGTGCTTGAAGGTGGCGCAGACCTACGTGCCGTCCAGGAATTGCTCGGCCACGCTGATCTTGCGACAACGCAGAGGTATACCCACATCTCCGTAGAGCGCTTACGAAAAGCGTTCGACCAGGCTCACCCCAGGGCTTAGGAGGGTCGACGATGCAGGGAAGGTTGTGCGACTGCTGGCTTGAGAGTCGGGAAGCCTCGTAGGAGAGTTAGGGGATTGAGGTATCGCTCACCTCGGCGCATGCCCACGTGTAGGCAACTCACCGGGCAGTGATCTCCATCCACGAGCAAGCCAATGGCTTGGCCTCGAATCACTCGTTCTCCGACCGGCACTAGCGCTGTCACCGGCTCCATCGAGGAGGTGATGCCCAGGCGCTCATGGGAAAGAGAAATAACCGGGCGACCGGCCACCATGCCGGCAAAAGTGACGGTGCCATCGGCCATTGCCCGAATCACCCCACCAGAGGCTGCCGCCAGGTCAATGCCTCGGTGCCCTGGTCCATAGGGGGAATGTGGCTCGAAAACCTGAAGAATCACTCGAGTACCGCCGACGGGCCACGCCCAAGTCCCTCGGGAGCCCTCCGCTGGGGCACCAAGGACTGCCGCGAGAGCCACGATTGCCGGAACACCCGATGGGGCCAAAAATTCGAGCATGTGCGCAGGCTGCATGAACGGGCACACGTGGTGCGAATTGCCAGCATTCAGCTGAGGAGGGTTGCCCAGAGGCCCGCTGGGTTGTGGACACTGGGCTGCCCTAGACTCAGGGGGCTCGATAGGAGTTCGCCCTAGGGACATTCCTGAAAGCAGCATCTGGTTCACCAGATGACATCTCGCGTGACCTTTGCCGGCTAAGCCGGACCGGTCATCTGTCGGTCCCACCTCGGTGGGTGCAGATGACGGAGGTCACCAGGGGCACAGCCACCCGGCATGTGCCGACAACCGATGAGCGTTGCTCGATCGCTTGGCCGCGGTCTGCAGCGCGTGATGGGCAGTGTGCCCTCAAGGAGTACCACCATGGCCGTCGTAACAATGCGTCAACTACTCGAGAGCGGCGTCCACTTCGGGCATCAGACCCGTCGCTGGAACCCCAAGATGAAGCGTTTCATCATCACTGAGCGCAATGGCATTTACATCATTGACTTGCAGCAGTCGCTGTCATACATCGACCGCGCTTACGAGTTCGTGAAAGAAACCGTCGCCCGCGGCGGATCGGTGATGTTCATCGGCACCAAGAAGCAGGGCCAAGAGGCGATCGCTGAGCAGGCAAGGCGCGTAGGCATGCCCTTCGTCAACGAGCGTTGGCTCGGTGGAATGCTCACCAACTTCAACACTGTCGCAAAGCGCATCCAGCGTCTGAAGGAGCTGGAGCAGATGGATCTCAACGTGGTTGCCGGGTCCGGCTTCACGAAGAAAGAGCTCTTGATGATGCGCCGTGAGAAGGAGAAGTTGGAACGCACGCTCGGCGGTATCCGCGAGATGACCAAGACCCCTAGCGCGGTCTGGATCGTTGACACTAAGAAAGAGCACATCGCTGTTGGGGAAGCCCGCAAACTCAATATCCCGGTTATCGCGGTGCTTGACACCAACTGTGATCCCGACGAGGTTGATTTCCCGATTCCAGGCAACGACGACGCTATCCGTTCGGTAGCCCTGCTGACCCGAGTGATTGCTGATGCAGTGGCAGAGGGACTCATGGCGCGTGCATCCGGTGCAGCCGGTGTAGTGGCCGAGCCATTGGCCGAGTGGGAGCGCGAACTGCTCACCGAGCAGGTCGAAGCAGATAAGGCTGTGGCAGAGGCCGTGGCCGCAGAAAGTGGCGTTGTTATCGAGACCGTTGAGGTTTCCACTCCAGAAGCCACTGCCTAAATCCACACTTCCAACGAGCGAACACGGGTTCGCTCAACCGACTATGCAAGGGAAACAGCACACATGGCAACGATCAGCGCAGCTGATGTAAAGCGTCTGCGGGACCTCACATCTGCAGGGATGATGGAATGCAAGAAGGCCCTCGAAGAGAGTGGCGGTGATATGGATGCCGCTGTCGAGATCCTGCGGATCTCGGGTGCGGCAAAGGCGGCTAAGCGTGGCGCCGAGCGCACCGCTTCAAACGGGCTGGTGGCCAATGAAGGCAATGCGCTCGTCGAGCTGCTGTGTGAGACCGACTTTGTAGCCAAGAGCGAAGATTTCACCGCTCTTGCCGGCAAAGTTGCAGCGGCTGCTTTTGCGGCTCAGAGTGCAGATGTCGATGCTCTGCTCGGTGCCTCAGTTGCTGATGGATCGACAGTGGCCCAGGCCATCGCCGATTTGGCTGGCGTAATTGGTGAGAAGCTCGAGCTCGGCCGCGTTGCGGTCCTGCCCGAGCCCGTCGCTGTGTACATGCACCGTCGGGCATCAGATTTGCCCCCGCAGGTCGGCGTCATCTTGGCCTATGAGGGCAACGAAGAGACCGCTCGCGGAATCGCCATGCAGATCGCGGCCATGCGCCCCATGTATGTCACGCGCGATCAGGTAACCACTGAAACCGTCGAAAACGAACGGCGCATCGCTGAGGCTGCCGCCCGCGAAGACGGCAAGCCGGAGGCAGCCCTGCCGAAGATTATTGAGGGTCGGGTGAACAGCTACTTCAAGGACACCGTCCTCGTCGAGCAGCCCAGCGTGCTTGACTCGAAGAAAACTGTGGCCGACGTTTTGAAGGAGGCTGGGACTCAGGTCACGGCATTCGCTAGATTCGAGCCCGGCCAGTCCTAAACCCACAAGGTGTAAAACCCAAAAGGTGTAATACCCACTAGGTGTAATGGAGGCTCCGACCATGGAATCCGCATCGGTACCTGCCTCTGTTCAACCAACCCTTGAGGGCACCCTTGACACCTGGCCGTCAGTTCCTGAGGGCGGCTGGAAGCGCGTTCTTTTGAAACTCAGCGGAGAAGCTTTTGCTGGCGGTGGCGGACTCGGTGTTGATCCTGACGTCGTGTCCTCCATCGCTCGGCAGATCGCCGACGTGGTGCGTTCGGGCACTGAGGTAGCCGTGGTTATTGGCGGTGGAAATTACTTTCGCGGGGCTCAGCTGTCGGAACGTGGCATGGAGCGGGCTCGAGCTGACTACATGGGAATGCTTGGCACAGTCATGAACTGTCTTGCGCTCCAGGATTTCTGTGAAAAAGCGGGTATCGAAACCAGAGTGCAAACGGCGATCACGATGGGCCAGGTCGCTGAGCCCTACATCCCGCGCAAGGCAATGCGACACCTCGACAAAGGTCGCGTGGTCATTTTTGGAGCAGGGCTCGGTCAGCCTTACTTCTCCACCGACACCACCGCGGCCCAGCGTGCCCTCGAGGTCGGTGCAGAGGTTGTTCTCATGGCCAAGGGTGTAGACGGGGTCTATGACAGCGACCCACGAACAAACCCAAACGCACAGAAGTTTGACGTTCTGACCCCAGCCGAGGTACTCAATCGGGGTCTGAAGGTTGCCGACGCGACCGCTATTTCCCTGTGCCAGGACAACAATCTGCCTATTGTCGTTTTCAACCTGCTCATCGAAGGCAACATCGCTCGAGCAGTGCGTGGTGAGACCATCGGAACGTTAGTGTCGGTATAGACGACGTCAAATGCACGTGAATGGGAGCAGCGGTGAGTGAAGATATCGACATGATCCTCCTCGAAGCAGAGGAGAAGATGGATAAAGCGATCGGGGTTACCCGTGATGACTTTGCCACGATTCGCACCGGACGTGCCACGACAGCCATGTTCAACAAAGTTAATGTTGAGTTTTATGACACCTACACGCCAATTCAGCAGATGGCATCTTTCCAGATTCCAGAAGCACGCTTGATCATTATCACCCCATATGACAAGAGCGCGATGAATGCAATCGAGAAAGCACTGCGTGAAAGTGATCTGGGCATCAATCCGACCAGCGATGGCAATGTGATCCGGGTTGGATTACCCCAGCTCACCGAAGAGCGCCGTCGCGAGTTCATCAAAGTAGCCAAGAGCAAAGCTGAAGATTCGCGCATCTCCATTCGGAGCATTCGTCGCAATGCCAAGGACCAACTCGACAAGTTGATGAAAGATGGCGACGCTGGCGAGGATGACGTGCGCCGCGGTGAGAAGCAGTTAGACGAACTCACCCACAAGCATGTTGAACATGTCGATGAGATTCTCAAGCACAAAGAGACAGAA
>JBIISH010000194.1:0-4125 GCA_044341115.1 Candidatus Nanopelagicales bacterium | reverse complement strand
CAATCGCCTCTGCTGTGGTGCTTGCGCTTATCGTGATCGTAAGTTTGTTCACGGTTAAGTGGCTCTTCGCGATCGTTGTCATCATCGCATTGCTCATCGCTGTCCGCGAATTTGTGGATGCTTTGGCCGGTCGTGGCATTCGGATTGCTCGTACCCCGGTCTATGCCGCGGCTGTGATTTTGCCGGCGCTGGCCTACGTAGGTGGCTTGGCCTTGTTGGCAACCGGTTTCGGTGTGATCATTTTGCTTGCCATGGTGTGGCGGGTTCGGCGGGGCACTAGTGGCTATGTAGCCGACGTCACTGCATCCGGCTTCATCATCGCTTATCTGCCTTTCATGGCCGGCTTCCTCATGATCACACTGGCTGCTGACAATGGACCCGCGAGAGTTGTCGTGTTCATTTTGCTCACCGTGTCTAACGACATCGGAGGGTATGCAGCCGGAGTGCTTTTTGGTAAGCACCCGATCGCAGCGGAAATTAGCCCCAAGAAATCCTGGGAGGGCTTTGCTGGATCGCTGATTCTTCAGTGCACGGTTGGCGCTTTGTCCTTCGTGTACCTGCTCGACGCGCTCTGGTGGCAAGGGTTGATCGCTGGTGCGGTTCTCGCAGTGACCGCAACAGCTGGCGATTTCGCCGAAAGTGCCATCAAGCGCGATCTGGGCGTCAAAGATATGGGGTCACTACTCCCAGGGCACGGCGGCATGATGGATCGCCTTGACTCATTAGTGCCTAATGCTTTCGCGTCGTGGGCACTTTTCACGTTGTTCTTGGGCACAGGAATCGCGGTCGCCTAATGCCAAAGCCCGGAGAACTCATATTTGAATCGCCACGGCGCGGGAAGCCGCCTAGGCATTTGCTCGATCTGGATTTAGCCGGGCGCAAGCAAGCTGTCACGGATTTGGGTCTGCCCGGTTTTCGTGCGGATCAGGTTTCACGGCATTGGCTGGTTCGGTTAGAAGATGATCCTTCAACATGGTCGGATGTGTCGGCAGCACATGCTGAAGTGATTTCAGAGGCCTTGCTTCCGCAGTTGCTCATCCCGGTTCGCTCTATCGATTGCGATGAGGGAACCACGGTCAAAACTGTCTGGAAGCTTTTCGATGGGGCTTTAGTTGAAAGTGTTCTGATGCGTTACCCCGAACGCGTAACCATCTGTGTTTCCTCTCAGGCTGGCTGCGGAATGAATTGCCCATTCTGTGCCACGGGGCAAGCAGGACTGACTCGTAATTTATCTACCGCTGAAATCGTTGAGCAGGTCATTGCAGGTGGGCGTGCACTTCAGCGCGGCGAGGTCGCAGGTGGGCCCGGTCGGGTGTCGAATGTGGTGTTCATGGGCATGGGGGAGCCGCTGGCCAATTACAACTCGGTAGTGGGTGCGGTGCATCGTCTTGTCGATGATCCACCGGAGGGCCTTGGAATGAGCGCCAGGGGCATCACGGTTTCCACTGTCGGGCTCGTCCCACGTATCCGACAGCTGGCCGATGAAGGGATCCCGGTCACTCTTGCGATCTCGCTGCACACGCCAGATGATGAGTTGCGCGACACTCTGGTCCCGGTCAACACCCGCTGGCCGGTTGCAGAGGTTTTGGATGCGGCTTGGTATTTCACAAAGCAGACGGGTCGGCGCGTCAGCATTGAGTATGCATTGATCAAGGACATTAATGATCAGGTCTGGCGGGCAAATCTGTTGGGTGAGCTACTCGCCGGTCATCTGGTGCATGTGAATCTCATCCCGCTGAACCCGACTCCTGGGTCAAAGTGGACTGCTTCTCGGCCGCAGGATGAAGCCGCATTTGTGCGCACCCTGCAATCGCACGGAGTGGCGGTGACGGTTCGAGATACCCGGGGCCGGGAAATCGATGGCGCCTGCGGGCAACTCGCTGCAGTTACTGGTTCGGACTAGCCGGCCTTCTGCAGTTTCTGAACCAACTGGCAGACTTACGCGCTATGAGCACACCAGACCTACGTTCTCCAGAACTCTCCGGATCCGCCATGACGCTGTCACGTAAAGAGAAGGTTCTTCTTCTTCTCGGGGCCGTGGCGCGAACGGTGTTTGGTGCGGTCATCATCTGGATCGGGCTCTCGCTCATTCCTTCTGACCCCGATGCTGTTGATTGGCTGCCGATCTTCTTCATCATTGCGGCCCTCTCTGTCTTCGGGATCTTCTTCCATTTGCAATTGAAGAAGATAAAGAAGGCCCGGTTTCCGCAAGTTCGTTCCATCGAGGCGCTCATTATGGTGTCGATCATGTTTATCGCGGTGTTTGCCGCCATTTACACGCAGATCTCGATTCGATACCCCGGGTCCTTCTCTGAGCCACTCGACCATTTCAATGCCTACTACTACGCGATGACTGTTCTCGCAACGGTGGGCTTTGGAGATATCACTCCTGTGACACCGGTTGCCAGAATCATCTCGATGATTCAGATGGGTCTGGACTTGGCTTTCATCGGCGTCGCGGTCAGAGTCATATCAAGTACTGCTAAATCCACAATGGAAAACCGTAGGGCAGCAACCGAGAGTAAGCGCGAGGCACAAGAGGGCGTTTCCCCTTCAGCTTCGGAGTGATGTGCTGACAATCAGAACTGACCTTTCCCGGTGAAGGCGCTGGGTCTCTACCGCTCCTTCGGCATCTCGGCGGGTCAGCGCTTCCATGTGGGCCAGATGTTCGGCGCAGATGTGCTCGTGTGTGCCAGAGTCCTGAAAGTAGAGACTGCGGTAGGCATCTGTTGCATCCCACAATGTTCGTAACAGGCGGACTAACCTTGGTAGCCCACATGCATCAAAGATCGCAAAGTGAAATGCCCGATTCGCAGATGCGATGGTTTCCAAATCTGCATGCAAGAGAGCACCTTCAAATGCCCTACGAAGTTCATCAATATGTGCAAGATCTGCATCGCTGAGCCGCTGGCAGGCTCGTCGAATTGCATCAGCCTCTAAGAGTGCCCGAATCGTGTATACCTCGGCCATCTCAGCAGCATTCAATTCGGTGACAAAATAACCACGGTGCGGCTCATGAATGACCAGGCCTTCGGCCTCTAGTTCTTTGAGCGCCTCGCGTAACGGCACTCGACTGACTCCGTAACGCTCGGCAAGTGCCTCTTGGACGATTTGCTGGCCCGGAAGCAACGACCGGGTGAGTAGGTCCTCGCGGAGTCGCTCACTCACCTGCGTCGCGAGAGGAGTGTTCATGACTGCACTTCGTCCAAGTTAAATTCCTCGATGAGAGCATCTGTATGCTCACTGAGCGCTGGCGCTGGAAGCGGGTAGGAGACCTCGGTCTGTGAGTAGCGGACCGGGTTGGTGATGTGTTGTTGAGGATCGGCTCTGGTGGGAATAGCGACCAGCGGATCCAGACCCAACTTGGCGGCAAGCGTTACTGCTCCGGCGATGTCATTGATAGGTCCGTTGGGAATTCCGCGTTCAAGTAGTAACGAATGCCATTCCTCAACAGAACGCTCAGCAAAAATTGGCACCAAGAGTGCGTTGAGGTCCTCACGGTGTACTACTCGCTGAGAGTTGGTTGCGAATCTCTCATCGCTCGCGAGCTCCGGGTGTCCGATTGCCTCTGACAATGATGCGAACTGCGCATCATTGCCGACCGCCAGCACAAACCCTCGATCATGAGCGTTGTAGACCTCGTAGGGAGCAATGGAGGGATGCGCGTTGCCCAAGTGAGCGGCCACCACCCCGCCTCCGGCAAACGCCGCTGATTGATTGACGAGGCCAGAGAGCAGTGCAGAGAGCAACGAAACGTCAATGTTCTGCCCCACTCCAGTCACGTCCCGGTGATGCAGAGCCGCCAGAATGGCCATCCCGGCGTGTAAACCGGTGATGACGTCAACAACTGCCACCCCGGCTTTGGTTGGCTCAGCGGTTCCGGTGATGCTCATCAAGCCACCCATGGCCTGCACCATTAAGTCATAGCCGGGCATGTGGGCTCCGGGGCCATTGCCGAACCCGCTGATGGAGCAGTAGATGACATCTGGGTTGGATGCGCAGACCTCTGCATAACCGAGACCGAAGTGCTCCATGGTTCCGGGTGCAAAATTGGAGATCACGATGTCTGCTTGCCGGGCTAGCGCTCGGGCGCGAGCGTTGTCTTGCGAAGTTGTGAGATCTAAA
>JBIISH010000273.1:0-2892 GCA_044341115.1 Candidatus Nanopelagicales bacterium | reverse complement strand
CGCGGGAACGATCGTGGATATCATTCCCGAGGTCAATATCCCCTCCTTCATTTTGTGCCATTCGCCGTTGAATCCAGAAGTCATCGCCTTGACGATTGCCGCACTGGGGGTCCCGACTCCGGCCCCATGCATACCGATTGTGATTGATCCGTGGATTTCTCCGTCGAATGTGCTGATTGATGGCATCCCAGTCCTGACCGAAGGCAGCGTCTGCGAGTGCTTGTGGGCGGGCACAATTGTTCTGACCGGGCCTTCACCGGCACTCAACGTCGAAGCGATTTAGGAGCAGGGACGATGTTTTTACTCTTCACCCTTTGGCTTGTCGCCATCGTTCTTGCGTTTTGGAAACCCCGTTGGGCCCCTGCTGCAGGCCTGACAACTTTGGCAGCCACAGCAGTGTGGACGGTCATAGCGTGAGAAGCCAGCGGGGTGAATTGAGCTGATGAGTTTTCTCAGCGGAATAACGAGTGAGTTGGGGTCTACGGCGATGCCCAAGCCCAAAATGCCCACGATGCCCAGCTCGCCAAAGATGCCGAAGCCTCCGTCTATGCCTGGTATGCCCACGGGTAGTTCGTCCGCGTCGGTTCAGCCGGATACATCACTCGAGCCATCGGCCTCGATAGGTATTGCACGTTGGCTCAACATTTTGTCGATTCTGATTGCTATTGCAGTTATGACAATGGCCATCACCCAGCAGGTGGGCTATGGAATGCCGCCAAGTGAGTTAGGAGTGCTGCAACGTTCAGCTTTGGTGGGCGTTTGCATGGCACCGATCTTGAATTTGCTTTTTGGAATGCGACCTCAGCACTACGCGTTGTCTCTTGTGGCGGCAGTGGTGGGAATCATGGCCAGTGGTAAGGAAATTATCGAGCACGCATCTGGGCAGTTAACTGTTGATCCGAACGAAATCGTCCTTGGGCGCCCCATTTACGAGTGGGCTCTCGTCATCTTTCTTGTTGCCATCATCGGCGTGGCAGTTTTCCTACTTTGGATCAAGTCGTGGATGGCCCTTGACTATGGATTGGTGCACCATTTTGGCCCATCGCGCACCTGGGCATTTGCCTCCATCGTGTGGCTTGTGAGTTACGTGATCTTTTCCATGATTCAAATTCCTGTCCAGTGTGGTGCGTGGACGTGTCCAGCCGATCCCACCAGCAGCGGTTCGGCTGGTTACACATTCACCCTCAGCGTCAGCGGGGCTGAAGGTGGTGAAGCCGCTATCTCGATACCTGGCTTCATTACCGTGATGATTGGGATTGGTTTAGTCTCCTTGATCATCGGAGCGGTGCTGAATCATCGGATGGTCTCCCAGAAGGATGGGACTTCCGCCACGGCTTCTGGCGCATAGCCCCAAAAGACTCAGTTAAGGGCACCCCCGGACGCCCCTTTTTCCACTACGATTTCGAAATGCCGACGCACGCGACCGCACCTCAACTCGACGAGGCGGCACGCAACAGGGCCGAGGTGATGAAGGACTACAAGGATTACGCCGCGAAGCGGCCGGCGACCACCATGAGCCACGACGAGCAGGTAGCAGACTTTGCGCGGCGAAACAAAGAGGCCCGTGACCAGCGCACTTTGACAAAGGCTAGGGCTACGAGAGTCAAGATGGATGCCGATAGGGCGGCTGGAGTTGAGCAGGCGCCCGCTGGGTCGATTTTCAAGGAGAAGGCGCTTGCCAATGCCGGTGAATTGGGACAAGCGGGTCAGGGAGTGCGGGAAGGTTCACAAACGGTCTTAGAAAAAACTGACACTACTGGCGCAAAAGTTGGCGGCATGGTTGCAAAAGTCGTCGCGGGCGCCGATGTTCGCAACATCATTCAAGGTGGCGCAGTTCTCGGTGACTTGGCTGGGCAGTCAATGGTGGCCAGAGACTCTTCCATTCAGAAGGGGTACGAAAACTCGCAGACACGAAACGCCCAGTCAAGCGTTGACTTGCAGTCCAAAGTGAGCGATTTCCAGTCTGCAACTAAAGGATCGGCCGAACGGAAGGCGGGAGCCCTGTCGGCATTCCGGTCTGCGGGCATAAGGGCTCGCGATCAAGCTGAGCTCGGCGCATATCAAGACTTGAAGATGAAGGTCGGTCCTGAGGAGTATTCGAAGGACGAAGTCCTGGGCAAGGCTGCGCCGGAGAACATGGACTACGAAGAGGGCGATGTCGTTAAGCGTGAAGATGCGCTGCATGGGTCTACGTATGGGAAATTGAAGCGCGCCGTGGCCACTGGTGGCATGAGTACATCGGGGAAACTCAGCGTTGAGCAAAAGGCTGAGGTTGCCAGTATCCAAGGCGAGCTCGATACGGAGAAGAATGCCCGTACCGCCGAGCATGAAGCCCGAGAGGCTGGTTCAGTTAAGGGTCGGATGAAACGCGCGGTGACGCTTCAGGGATCGAAGCTGACTGATGATGAGAAAACGAATATCGACGGGATTAAGGCCAACAAAGTCGCGCACGAGGCAACAGCTACTCAGACTGAAGCCCAGTTGAAGGGTGAAAAAGATCAAATAAAGACCCAAATTGCGAATCTAAAGAAACAACAACCAAGTGGACCTCTCATTACCGATGCGCGAAAAGCGAAGCATGCTGATTTGCAACAGCAAATCGAAGCTTTGCAACCTTCACTTGTTGGTGCGCGAAAGAAGCTGGCTGACCATAGATCCACCGCTGAAGCTGCAAGTGCTGAGTTCGATGGTCAAGTAAGTGACATTCACGCTCGCGCCGATGGAGGCTTCACCCGCGCGGAGACTGCTGCCCGCGCGGCGAAAGAGGAACAGATCAAGGGAATCCAAACAGGTGCAACAGCGGCAGCTGCTTTCACAGACAAGCATGCAGGCGAGACGATCAATCACTACAACCGTGTTGGCGGAATGATCGATCGAATGGAAGATCCGGCG
>JBIISH010000086.1:0-6949 GCA_044341115.1 Candidatus Nanopelagicales bacterium | reverse complement strand
TACTTGGATGTTTTCATAAGCATCGGAGGAGCCCATTGCAAGAGCTGGGGTTATGAAGGCTGTACTACCCAGAATAGCTAGCACACATCCGATCGCGATCTTTCGCATGACGCTCCTCCTGGGGATTCCCAGACAAATAGTACTTTGGTAGTGAGATCCGAACAATGGTTAGTGCGAACGTTCAAAGCGCCCGACAACGATGCCGACCGGAATGAGGAAGAACGGAGCCCATGAGGAAATTACAGATGGCATCAGCGTGATCACACCTATCACGATGAAGGCGGCGCTGAACACAAATCCTCTGAGCGGACTGTGTTGGGGCGGGTTCCTATCCTCGGGCTCCAGCAGTTCTGGTCGCGAACGCAGATGCACGCCGATCAAACTGCCGCTGAAGCTGATCACCGCGAGTGTGAGCCAATACAAGAGACCTGCACCAGCGATATCTCCCGATCCATCGCCATGGGTGGAGGCGATTCCGTTGCCTTCGCCGTAAAGAGCACTCGGCCACGGCAAGAAGACGATGCCAATCAACCACACCAGGTTGAGCCAAAAGATTCGATTGTCATAGCCACGCATGCCGTTGAAGATGCGGTTGTGGACCCGCCACATGGTGGCAACAACGACAAAGGTGAACCCAAAAGTGATTAATTCACCCGCGTAGATGTTGATGAGTTGCCATACGGACTCTTGCGCTTCGCTCGGGCGAATATCGACAATGGACAAAACCAAAACGGTGATGGCAACAGCAACGATGGCGTCGGTGAAGTTCACCAACCGGTCAAAGGCGCGCCCCGTGCTAATCATTGAGGAAAGAGTACTTGACTCGGCGAGCACGGCAGACTGTCTTCGTGGAGATTTTTCTGGCTGGAGTCGCGCTCGGCTTTGCCTCCGGTGTATCCCCTGGCCCACTTCTCGCCCTCGTCATCACCACGACCCTTTCGCGCGGCCTTCTCAAAGGCATCTCGGTCGCCATCGCTCCACTGCTCACGGATCTGCCGATCATCGTGATCATGCTGACGGTGGTCAGCCAGGTCTCCACCTCGGTGGTTGCCGCGTTGTCGATCTGCGGAGCGTTCGTGGTTGCTTGGTTTGGTTTCAAATCACTCAAGTCGGCCCGAACCACCAACCTTTCAGAGCTCGAGAACTCCCCCACCGACGCTCATCCGTGGCGCCAGGGCGCCCTGGTCAATGTGTTGAACCCGGCTCCGTGGCTTTTCTGGTCGACAGTTGGGGCGCCACTACTCGTGGTTACATGGCGAGAATCACCCTCAGGTGCTGTTCTTTTTCTCATAGGTTTCTACCTCTTGCTTGTTGGAATGAAGGTGGCTCTCGCAGTTGCCCTTGCCTCGGCACGGCATCGAATCAATGATCGCGGATACCGCGCGATCTTGACCGGCGCAGGAGCGATGCTGATCGTCTTCGCGGTGCTACTTGGCTATCAGGGCGTACAGGCCCTACTCAACTGATTGCAGTGGCAGGATCCGGGGATGACATCTGGTAACCCAGCAACTCATCGACGAGTCCTGATCACTGGCGGATCCCGCGGAATCGGCGCCGCCATCGCACAGCGCTTCGCTGTTGCTGGAGATCGCGTTGCCATTCACTACTCAACCGGCGCTGATGCGGCCGCCGAAGTATTGGCAGCTTTGCCAGGCGATGGACACACAATGGTGCAGGCGGATCTGCGAGACCCCAATGCTGTTAAGTCGATGGTCGATTCAGCAGCTGCACATCTTGGCGGAATAGACGTTCTCGTCAATAACGCCGGGGTGTTCTTTTCGCACCGGATCGACGACGTTAGCTACGAGGAATGGCAACAGGCTTGGTCGGACACTCTTGGCGTAAACCTGATCGGTGCTGCAAACGTCACGTGGTGCGCCCTGCACCACATGCCACGCGGTGGATCTTCACGCATCGTGAACGTTGGATCGCGCGGAGCATTTCGCGGTGAACCGAACAGCCCTGCCTATGGAGCAAGCAAGGCAGGCATCGTTGCATTTGGTCAGTCACTCGCTAAGGATCTGGGTGCAACAGGTATTGCCGTGACCACACTTGCGCCAGGTTTTGTTGAGACAGATATGGCCGCATCCTCACTCGTTGGAGAAGGTGGTGTGGTGCGCAGGGCAGAGAGCCCGTTCAATCGCGTGGCGAACGTTGAAGAAGTGGCAGACGCGGTCTACTTCCTCGCATCCCCCGCAGCAGAGTGGGCCTCCGGTGCCGTGCTCGACTTCAATGGAGCGTCGTACTTACGAATGTGAAGTCAGACCCGCTTGGCGAGGGCGGCACCAAGCCGATTGAGACCAGCGCTGCGCCCACCCTTGGGGAGTATCACGCGAATGATGTTGAGCTCGTTGCTGTTCATGGCGATCTTCAATGCATCATCGAGCTCAACTTCTGTATGAACGAGGTGCCCTCTGCCAGATCCGATCACCGCTACGAGTTTCTCCACTGCCATCGGTGGAATGTCGTTGAAAACTCCATCGAGGATCGGGCGCTGGGTTCCGTAACCTTGATTGTCGAAAACGATCACCACAGCAGGCACCTGATGAAAAGCGAGTGCCGCCACCTCGAGCCCGGTCATTGCAAAGGCACCATCCCCCACCACAACAACAGGGCGAATGTTCGGCCGCGCTTTCCCCGCGCCCAAAGCACCAGGGACCGCGTAACCCATCGTTGCGTAATAGGCGCTGCCCAACGCCCACACCGGTACACGCATGTCAACGGAGGAGAACAGTGCCTCGCCGGGATCGAGCAGCAACCCGTGACGCTCATCAACGTGGGATTCAATCGCAGCGACGGTGCGCTCCACAGTGAGTGGCAGATCTGTGGCCGTGAACACGCCGTGCAACGGAATCGGATCATGCGAGATCACAAGCGTCTGCTGAGACACAGCTTGGGCAAGTGCCGGCAGAAATGCCCACAAGGGCACATCACGGTAGGTGCGATAACCAACAGTCACGTCGGTATCGGTACACAGAATCAAACGCGCATGGTCGATATTGGCGGTGAATGCACCGAGCGTTAAGTCGGTCTGAAGAACGCCAAGGCTCATCACAACGTCGGCACCTTCTACACGCTGGCGCACCGCCTCAGTACTTACCGCACCGAGGTAGAGACCTAAACCGAGCTCGTGCCGCTCGGGGAAAACTCCCCGCGCCAGGGAACTGGTGGCAACGGGGATACCTGCCGAGGTGGCAAGGGAGAAAAGATCCTGCTCGAGGCCGCGGCGCTGCACCATGGCGCCTGCGTGAATCACCACCTTGGAAACCCCGGCGATGTCTTGCAGCACATCAGCAACGGCCTCGGCCAATGCGTGCTCATCAACCCGCGGCAATTGCGCGATGATCTGACCGTCGGGCTTGGCGATAGCAACACCGATCAGATCACGCGGTACTTCTATGTAGCCCGGGCGTTGTTCCGAGATCATCGTGCTGATAACCCGATCAATCTCATTGGCAGCGGTGTGTGGATCGGTAAGAACAGCTTGGGCGCAGGTGAGATCGCTGAACACTCGAAGCTGGGTATCAAAGTCTTTAACCTTGTGGTGCAGCATCGGGTCACCCGCCCGCTCGGCCACACCCGGGGCGCCACTGAGAATCAGAAGCGGCACTTGCTCTGCCCACGCGTTCGCCGCGGCATTCGCCACTTTGAGACCGCCGGCTCCGTAGGTAAGTGCAACAACCCCAAATCCATTGAGCCTGGCGTATGCATCCGCGGCGAAACCGGCCCCTTGTTCATCCGTTGTGACAAGCACAGGGAATCCATGATCGGTCAATTCGCTGAAGAGCTTGAGCGCGAAATCACCCACGATTCCGAAGGACTCCCTCACCTTGAGTTCATGAAACCGGTGAATGAGGTGCTCTGCGATGCTGGTGTGTTCGGTCACGGAGGTGTTACTACCACATAACGGGGTTAGCCCTAATGAGTGAGGCACTTTGCGTCACTCTCAGGAGTGGTTGCATCCGATCTGACACTACTCAGGCTTTGACTCTCGCCTGCGCGCTTCGATTGCAAGTGCTTCCTCGGGAGTGGGAGCGCTCCCGCCCAATCGCGCCGGCAGCCACCAGGCACCGGGTTCTTTGCCCGGGTATCGGGTGATGGTCTCATCGAGCAGCTCAGCAAGACGCTGCTGCAGCAGCGCATTCGTGACGTCGGGATCAACACCTTTTGGAACTGGAATCTCTTCGCCAACCGTGATGCAAATCGGCTTGCCACGGGAGAAGTCTTTGACGCCGTAACTGAGCAATCGATGCCCGCCGAAGATGATCATCGGGATGAGTGGCACATGTGCTGCCCTGGCCATGCGGACGGCGCCGTTCTTGAGTTCCTTGATCTCGAAAGAACGACTCATCGTGGCTTCAGGAAACACGCCAACGAGTTCCCCAGCCTTGAGCACGCTGACTGCTTCACGAAAAGATGCAGAGCCAGCATCGCGATCCACCGGAATATGGCGCATTCCGCGCATCAAAGGACCACCAACAGGATGTTTGAAGATTCCGTCCTTGGCCATGAAGCGAACGAGTCTGCGTCCGTTCATATCTGCCGGAATGCCACCGAGGGAAAAGTCCAGGTAACTCGTGTGGTTGATCGCGAGGACGGCGCCACCGGTGCGTGGAATGTTTTCAGCCCCGACCACATCGAGTTGCAGGCCTAGACCTTTGAAGACACCCCTGAAAGTGAAAACAATGCCTCGGTAGAACGGATCAGCCATGGGCTAAGACTATTGGTGCCATGGAAGCGCTTAATCGATGACGACGAGCGCCTGGTCGAGCGGCTTGCGCTGCAAGTCGGGCACGGTGCACTCGGTTGCTGCGTAGCCCACCGGAAACAGGATGTATGGCCGCTCGGTGCTTGGCCGCTCAAGGATCTCGGTGAGGAAGGCCATCGGGTTTGGAGTGTGGGTCAATGTGGACAGGCCCATGGCGTGCAGCGAGGCGATGAAGAGCCCGCACGCGATACCCACGGATTCGTTGACGTAGTAATTCTTGCGCAGGGAACCATCTGGCATCGGCGTGGTTTTTTGGGCAAAGGCGACCACGATCCACGGCACCACCTCAAGAAAACCTTTGTCCGCATCGGTGCCCAACGGGGCGATGGCCTCGCGCCACGCTGGTGGCAGTCGGCCGCCGTCGTAGTTCTCCCGTTCTTCTTCTTCAGCAGCAATGCGAATCCGGGATTTGATTGACGGGTCACTCACCGCCACAAAGGTCCACGGTTGCTGATGAGCCCCACTCGGCGCCGTATTCGCAGTCGCAATCGCAATCTCGATCATCTCACGAGGAACAGGATCTGAACTGAACATGCGAACGCTTCTTCGGGCATCCATATGTTGCAGGAATTCTTGACCCTGAACTACTCCTGCATCAATCGAAACTTTTTGCGGTGTGTATTTCACGCAGTGTGTGGATTTTCCGGGCGCCGAATAGGAGCTTGCATTTCCAGCAGCGCCGCAACTTCACTCGCTTTATAACGACGATGACCGCCAAGTGTTCTGATGCTGGTCAGCTTGCCGGCCTTCGCCCATCTGGTCACAGTTTTTGGGTCAACACGAAACAGCGCGGCGACTTCAGATGGGGTGAGGAGGTGACCGTTATCCGATGGCTGGATCGACATCGGTCCTCCTTTGAATGGGGTGCACCACCAAATGTGCTGACAGGGTACTGTCCCACCCGCACGGTCAAGCGGCAAGCGAAACCGCCAGTTTTGCACCAATTTCGTTGTTTTTGTGAGGCGGAGAAGAAGCATGGCACCCGAGAATGACGGCCACGAAGAGATCATTGAGTTCCTCGACCCTGCGACCGGGGTACACATCATCGTGGCAATTCACTCAACCGTGCTCGGTCCAGCACTTGGTGGAGTGCGCTTGTCGACCTATTCACACACATCTGACCCACTCGCTGCTGCTCATGCCGATGCGCTCCGACTCTCGCGCGCAATGACGTACAAGAACGCACTCTCCGGTCTTGATCATGGGGGCGGCAAGGCAGTAATCGTTGCCGATCAGGCCACAGTCACCACTGAGTTGTTGCACGCGTATGGGCGAGTCGTTGAATCCTTGCAAGGTCGGTACGTCACTGCAGCTGATGTGGGCATGACCATTGATTACATGGACACGATCGGTGAAGTGTGTCAGTGGACCACGGGTCGATCACCAGAACGCGGCGGAGTCGGAGATTCGGCAATCCTTACCGCCGTCGGTGTATGGGAAGGCATGCGAGCAGCGGCCACTTCCGTGTTCGGCGCTGAAGTCCTTCACGGTCGAACCGTGGGAGTAGTAGGTGCCGGAAAAGTTGGCGGTCGGCTCATCGACCTGCTGACCGCTGCCGGTGCTCAGGTAGTGGTGACCGATCCATCACAGGCGGCACTCGATGCGGTACTCGCCCGGAACCCGGGAGTGACCGTGGCCCAGGATCTCGACGCCCTCCTCTCCTACGACCTCGACGTGCTCTCCCCCAATGCCCTGGGCGGCCTGATCACCATGGATCTGGCCCAGACCATTGAAGTTGGGCTGATCTGCGGGGGCGCCAATAACCAACTGGCCGAGCCAGAGGTGGCCAACGTCTTGGCGGCCCGGGGAATCGTGTTCGTCCCAGATTTCATGGTCAATTGCGGCGGGGTCATCCAGGTGGCCGAGGAACTTCAGGGAGCCGATCTTGAGCGGGCCAGGGCTAAGACCATGAGGGTCTACGAGACCACCAACCGGGTGCTCGAGCGGGCTGTCCGTGAGGGAATCACCCCGGTGGCGGCCGCTGAGGCTGAGGCTTGGGCCCGGATTCAGGGTGCCGCCCCGCGCTGAGTGCCCTAGCCGAATCACAATCGGGCGGGAACCGGTAGTCTGTGCTTCTGTTCAATTGCTCCCGGCCGCCGAGCCTGCCTCGCGGTCAGGGGCGCCCACCAACTAGGAGCCGGATTCGCACTCCGGATGAGGGGGTCGAGCCATGGGGCGCGG
>JBIISH010000232.1:0-3449 GCA_044341115.1 Candidatus Nanopelagicales bacterium | reverse complement strand
CGGCCGAGCTAAAGCTAAGCAGACAAAGGTTGCCCGTGCGTTGAAATACGGCGGACCGCAAACGGATCTTGAGCGTCTGCAAGCAGAACTCGCCAATTCGGGTGATGCACCCTACGTCGCTCACGTCGAGATTGTTGACGAAGAAGACGACATAGAGGATGACCCGTACGCGAAGTACTACGAGGACGACGACGACGAAGAGGCAGTTGCTAACTAGTGAATAGCTGGCGTGCCGAGCAGAGTTGCTGCTCCGCCCGCGCCACCCTTCGCCACTGCATCACCTAACTCACCATCTTGGCGTGCCCGGATCGAGCCACAGCTCCACGAGTTGACGCCCCGTTCAGTCAAGGTTCTGCACACAGCATCTGCATCTTTCGCATCGACGATGGCAAACATGCCAATCCCCATATTGAAGGTGCGTTCCATCTCGCTTTGCGAAACAGCGCCCATTTCTGAGATGACGTTAAACACCGGAGGAACGCTCCACGTAGCGCGATCCACATCAGCGGCCAGATGAACCGGGAGCACACGGGCAAGGTTTGCTGCCAGCCCGCCACCGGTCACGTGACTGAACGCGTGGACGTCGTAATTCTTTATCAGCGCTAAACAATCCTTGGTGTAGATGGCAGTGGGTTCGAGCATCTCTTCACCGACCGTGCGACCACACTCTTCGAGGTGCGCAAAGAGCCCCGGGCCCTTGTCACCGAGTAACACATGGCGGGCGAGTGAGTAACCGTTGGAATGCAAGCCCGAAGAAGCCATCGCGATGACCACATCGCCTTCGCGCACCTTCGCTGGACCCAGCAGGAACTGCGCATCAACGATGCCGGTGCCCGCGCCCGCAATGTCATATTCATCCGGGGCCATCAGACCAGGATGCTCGGCGGTCTCCCCACCAACCAACGCGCAGCCGGCAAGGAAGCAACCGTGTGCAATGCCCGACACAATCGCCGCGACACGCTCAGGAACAACCGAACCCACCGCGATGTAATCGGTCATGAACAGCGGCTCTGCGCCACACACCACCAGATCATCAACCACCATCGCCACCAGGTCGATTCCCACTGTGTTGTGAATATCTAGCGCGCGTGCCACTGCGATCTTTGTTCCGACTCCATCGGTGCTGGTGGCAAGGAGAGGCTGTTGCATGTGCTTGAAGGAAGAGATATCCATGAGCCCCGCGAAGCCACCAAAATCCCCGAACACTTCGGGGCGCTGGGCTTTGGCGATCGAAGCGCGCATCAGTTCAACAGCGCGTTCACCAGCTTCAACGTCAACTCCGGCTGCCGCGTAAGAAGATTCGGTCACGGCCTGCTCAGTGCGTCGTGGGCGCCGCCGGTTGCGCCAAGGGTGACTCCATCAACATCTGTCACCACGCGCTTCTCGATGCCATCTAGCATTCCCTTGCCGACGTGATTCTCCTCGGGCAGATCAACCGGATAAACGCCGTCAAAGCAGGCGCGGCACAGATTGTCTTTAGGAATCGTGGTTGCTTCAACGAGAGCATCAAGATCAACAAAGCTCAACGAATCAGCACCGATCGACGTGCAGATCTCATCGACGGTGAGTCCGTTCGCGATGAGTTCTGCTTTGTTCGCGAAGTCAATGCCGTAGAAGCAAGGCCACTTAACGGGTGGACTCGAAATCCGCACATGCACTTCGAGGGCACCGGCCTCGCGCAACATCCGCACCAGCGCACGCTGGGTGTTACCGCGCACGATCGAATCGTCAACAACAACGAGCCGCTTCCCGGCGATCACATCGCGCAGCGGGTTGAGTTTGAGTCGAATGCCCAACTGACGAATCGTTTGCGAAGGTTGAATGAATGTGCGCCCGACGTATGCGTTCTTCACCAAACCTTCAGCGAAAGGAATACCTGACTCTTGCGCGTAACCAATTGCCGCGTAACGCCCTGACTCGGGGACCGGGATTACCAGATCAGCGTCGACCGGATGTTCGCGGGCAAGGCGCTTGCCGATGTCAACGCGCGTGGCTTGCACACCGCGACCGGCAATGCTGGTGTCGGGGCGAGCGAGGTAGACGTACTCGAAGAGGCAACCTTTGGGTGCTGCTTCTGCGAACCGGTGGGAGCGCAAACCCTGCTCATCGATGGCGATCAGTTCACCCGGTTCAATTTCCCGAACAAAAGCTGCGCCCACGATGTCGAGGGCGGCAGTTTCACTGGCCACCACCCAACCGCGTTCGAGTTTGCCGAGGGTCAGCGGACGGATGCCCTGCGGGTCTCGTGCGGCGTAGAGCGTGTTCTCGTCGATAAATACCAGCGAAAAAGCTCCACGCACGTTCGGCAACTCCTCGAGCGCCGCCGCCTCGAAGGATTTATCAGGATGCGTGGCAAACAGCCCCGATAGGACCTCAGTGTCGGTGGTGGCGTGCAACCCAGCGTTGAGCGGAAGCTCGCCGGAGAACTCCATGCGCTGGTTCAACCGCTCTTGGAGCTCACGGGTGTTAGTCAAATTACCGTTGTGACCGAGTGCGAGGTTGCCCGTGGCTGTTGACCGAAAGGTGGGCTGGGCGTTTTCCCACACACTGGCACCCGTTGTGGAGTAGCGCGTGTGGCCGATGGCCATGAACCCCTGCAGTGACTCCAGGCTCGCCTCGGTGAAAACCTGCGAAACCAAACCCATGTCTTTATAGACGACGATATGCGAGCCATCGCTCACCGCGATCCCAGCAGATTCTTGGCCGCGGTGCTGGAGCGCGTAAAGGCCGAAATAGGTGAGCTTTGCTACCTCTTCACCTGGTGCCCAGACCCCGAAAACCCCGCAGGCATCCTGAGGACCTTTCTCTCCGGGCAGCAGATCGTGGGAGAGACGCCCATCAGGCCGTGGCACGTTCCCGATCCTACTCGCCGAACCCCTCGCGAAGGTCAGACCTGCCGCTACCGCATTCGCCAGCACCGGCCATGAGCCGGTTGGTCATCATGGGATTTGGGCAGGGTAGATGTTTGCCGCGCCTGTGACCAGGACCCGCACACTCGCACCGGGTGCGATCTCTGACTCACCCGGCACCCGCACTGCGATGTCTTCTCCCGTTGCCAATCGAACCTGCAACAAAGAGTCGTGGCCGTGATAGGAAACCGAGCGCACAGTCCCCGATCCACCGCGCGCGGGTGCATCACCCACCGGGCGAGGATCTACAACGACAAGTTGCTCCGGTCGCAGCACCGCAATCACCGGACCTGACGCTCCGGCTTCACCACTATGAACCGCTACCGGTCCCAGAGAGGTCTCAACGGAATCACTGCCATTCCACATTCCTCGCAGCTCAACAGCCTCGCCGATAAATCGCGCCACCGACAGATCGGCAGGATCTTGATACAGCACCGCCGGAGCCGCCATTTGCACCAATGATCCACCTCGCATTACCGCTACCCGATCCGCGATGGAGAGTGCTTCCTCTTGATCGTGGATCGGGTAGCGGTAATGCGA
>JBIISH010000037.1:0-10418 GCA_044341115.1 Candidatus Nanopelagicales bacterium | reverse complement strand
CGTAGCAGGAACCAGCTGGGCGCATCTTGATCCCACAGGTCATGCAGAGCGGTGCATCTGATGCCGTGCCGGTGATCTCCTCGAGCAATTCTGCACTCGAGTGAGCTTGGCTGACACGTGGCTGAACCGGTGAGGCCGCAACCGCTTCGATCACAACTTCATCGAGAGCAAAGTCTGCAGCTGGTGCTGTCTCGATCTGCCCGTAGCTGCCCGCCACTGTTGCTATGCGCTCATCGGCGGTGAAGATACCCATACCCTCGCGAGCTTCATAGGGAAGGTAGTCAAGGGCCAACCTGCGGAAAATGTAATCCATGATCGACTGCGACATCCGGATATCCGGGTCATCGGTCATGCCAGCCGGCTCGAATCGCATATTCACGAACTTGCTGACGAATGCATCCAGCGGAACACCGTATTGCAGCGCGATGCTAATCGCGATGGAGAAAGCATCCATCACACCGGCAAGGGTTGAGCCTTGCTTACCGAGCTTGAGGAATACCTCACCGAGCTGACCATCGTCGTAGCTTCCAGCGGTCATATAACCCTCAGCACCGGCCACCGAGAAGGAAGTGGTGCGACTTGGGCGTGACTTGGGAAGGCGACGACGCACAGGCTGTCCGAGCAGATCGATAGCAGCCTCGATGGATTCATCCACCTTTTTGGCCTTGGCATCAGAGAGCGGCTGACCCACCTTGCAGTTATCGCGGTAGATCGCGAGGGCCTTGACACCCATCTTCCAGGCCTCGAAATAGACCTCTTCGACCTCATCAACGGTTGCCGTCTCTGGCATGTTGACGGTCTTGGAAATCGCACCCGAGATGAAGGGCTGAACGGCGGCCATCATGCGGACGTGACCCATCGGGGTGATTGAACGGGTTCCCATCGCGGTATCAAAGATGGCGTAATGCTCGGTCTTGAGACCGGGTGCATCAATGACGTGTCCGTTCTCACCAATGAATTCCACGATGGCCTCAACGGTTTCCTCGGCGTAGCCAAGCTTGCGCAATGCCAACGGAATTGTCTGATTCACGATCTGCATCGAACCGCCGCCGACTAGCTTCTTGAACTTAACGAGCGAGAAGTCGGGCTCGATACCAGTTGTGTCGCAGTCCATCATGAAGCCGATGGTGCCGGTGGGTGCAAGCACGGAAGCTTGCGCGTTACGCCAACCGTTCTTCTCTCCCGTGCTAATGCACTCCTTCCAATTCTTGATCGCGACCTTCAACACATCCGCATCAAGGCTGGAAACCGCACGAACGTTGTCGTTGGCTGCAGCATGCTTGCGCATCACACGCTTATGGGCATCCTCGTTGCGCTTGTAACCCTCGTACGGACCCACAACGCCTGCAAGTTCGGCACTGCGCTTGTACGCGGTGCCCGTCATGAGGCTGGTGATGGATGCTGCGAGCGCCCGCCCAGCATCGGAGTCGTAAGGAAGACCCGTTGCCATCAGAAGTGCGCCGAGGTTTGCATAACCGATGCCGAGCTGGCGGTACTTACGGGTGGTGTCTCCGATTGCCTCGGTCGGGAAATCTGCGAAGGAGATCGAGATATCCATCGCAGTGATGACCAACTCAACCGCCTTGGCGAACCGCACAGCATCAAATGTTCCGTCTTCCTTGAGGAAAGTAAGAAGGTTGAGGCTGGCGAGGTTGCAAGAGGAGTTATCAAGGCTCATGTACTCCGAGCAAGGGTTGGATGCGTTGATCCGTCCAGTCTCGGGGTTGGTGTGCCAGTCGTTGATAGTGCCGTCGTACTGGATACCGGGATCAGCGCAGGCCCAAGCAGCCTCGCTCATCGTGCGGAACAGCGTTTTGGCATCAACAGTCTCAACAGCTCTGCCATCGGTGCGAGCGGTGAGGTCGAAGGAGTCACCCTGTTCGACTGCACGCATGAACTCATCCGACACCCGAACCGAGTTGTTGGCATTCTGGTATTGAACGCTGACGATGTCTTTTCCGCCCAAGTCCATGTCGTAGCCGGCGTCGCGAAGGACCCGAATCTTGTCCTCTTCGCGCACCTTGGTCTCAATGAACTCTTCGATGTCAGGGTGATCGATATCGAGGACAACCATCTTCGCGGCACGACGGGTTGCGCCACCGCTCTTGATCGTTCCTGCGGATGCATCCGCACCGCGCATGAATGAAACCGGACCGGATGCCGTTCCACCGGAGGACTTAAGTAGTTCCTTGCTGGAACGGATGCGGGAAAGGTTAAGGCCAGCGCCGGAGCCGCCCTTGAAAATGAAACCCTCTTCTTTGTACCAGTTGAGGATCGACTCCATGGTGTCGTCAACGGAGAGAATGAAGCAGGCACTCACCTGCTGCGGGGCGTTGGTTCCTACGTTGAACCACACTGGAGAGTTGAAGCTGAAAACCTGGTGGAGCAGCATGTAGGTGAGCTCGTGCTCAAAAATCTCTGCATCTTTGTCCGTGCGGAAGTAACCATGCTCTTTGCCAGCCTTGGTGTAGGTGAGCACTACTCGGTCAATCAGTTGTTTGAGGCTCCACTCGCGTTGATCGGTGTCCACTGCGCCACGGAAGTACTTTGTGGTGACGATCGTGGAAGCATTTACGCTCCAGAAATCGGGGTACTCGACGCCCCGCTGCTCGAAAACCGTCTCGCCGGTCTTCCAATTAGTTTGAACGACGTCGCGTCGCTCCCAATTCACCGCGTCGTAAGGGTGCACGCCCTCCGTGGTGTAAAGACGCTCAATGGTGATTCCGGGCTTGCGCAGCGTGTTATGCACAAATGCTGCTGGTGCGCTGGTGGTGATTGTCATGACGTGCCTTTCTGGAGCGAGCGGATAGCGGAAGCGGGAAGCTGATTAACGCGTTCGAGCGGTGTTCGTTTCTTCGTGATTCTGACGCGAGGCACTGACATTGACTGATCGCCCAACAGGCTCTTGGCCTACCGGCTCACCCTCTGCACGAAGCAGAGCAATTTCAGCCTCGAAGTCCTCGAGGTTGTTGAAGGATCGATAGACGGAAGCAAAACGAAGGTAGGCAACCTCATCGAGTTCCCTGAGTGGGCTGAGAATCGCAAGGCCCACCTCCATGGCTGGGACCTCGGCTTGACCGGTAGCCCGAACCGCGTCCTCAACCTGTTGCGCTAGCAGCGCCAAATCGTCCTCATTGACCGGACGACCCTGGCAGGCCTTCCGGACTCCGCTGACCACCTTTTGACGGCTAAAGGTCTCGCTGGCCCCACTGCGCTTCACTACAACGAGGGAAGCGACCTCAGCCGTGGTAAATCTGCGCCCACAGGATGTGCACTCACGGCGGCGCCTGACTGCGAGACCTTCCTCGACCGTGCGGGAGTCAACTACTCGCGAATCGTCCTCTTTGCAGAATGGACAACGCATCAGTGGCACCTCCTTTCACTTTCGTAACATCCGTATCGAAATACCATCCATCCTCGGAACCAACTGGGGAATCCTTGTGGATGACCTGTTGATGAATAACCACAACCTGTGGACGAATCACATAGGTTCGACTACTACATCTAGGGATTGGAACATTAGACCCTTCGGGGGCCCTGCGCAATCCCGACACACCGACGGACCAGTGCGAAATGCTCCGATGAACCGATCCTCTAGCTCAGTGCAGGAACTTCACCGACGGGAGCGGGAGGTGTGGTGGCAGCAGCCACTTTGCCGAGCTCCTCTGCGATCAATTTCGCCATAGACCGATAATCCACGGCGCGAAAATGTAGCCCATCAACAAATCGGACGCCCGAGGCCTTGGCGCCACTCCCAAACGGCACGACGTGCACATTCGGGTGCTTGCGCGCCAGCTTCCGCACCTCATCGTTGAACCACTTCTGCTTGGCCTTGGTGAATCGATCCGCATTCTGAGCGTAGGTATCCACCCAGTAGATGTTTCGCTTCGGACCGATCTGATCGACAAGAGCAGCCATGCGAGATCGCGTTACTCGACGATCTATCCATCGCATGTCGTTGGTACCTAATGCAATAACGACGTTATCTGGAAGCTGATTCAACTTCTTGGCCCGAGCAATCTGATCCCTGCCCCAGTCGAGGCGCTTGCCACCCCAACACCGCACAGTTGGAGTCCAACCTGAGTTCTTGAGCTGAGCCTTCACGGCTGAGCCAGCATTCCTCATGTGTGAATCACCGATCACGAGTACGCGGGCACCTTTCCCAGGTTCAGCCGTTGCGAGTGCCGGTGACCACACCGGGGCTGGACATCCCTTCCAGCCAATGTTTTTGGGCCAAGCCGGATCTCGCTCTGCGGCCACCGCCGCACTCGGGGTGATCACAAGTGCCACTGTGAGTACAAGGGAAAGTAACCCACCGGCCATCTGGTTTTTCTTCACCGAACCAGTATCACCCGACAGGTTCACGAGGAGAGCGGCACCACCACGGACTGGCCAGGAACAACGGTCGAGCCCTGCATCCCATTGAGATCCCGAATCAGCGCAATAGTTTCCCGAGGATCCGCAGCGGGAGCTACCTCGGAAGCGATGCTCCACAGTGACTCACCTGGCTGGACAACCACTGTGGCCAGTGCAGGACCACCCGAGGCTGAACCCGCATCGGCCGTGATTTGGCCAGAAAGCACCACCATGACTGATAACAGAACTGAAGCAAGGGTTGCCAACACGATCCGCCCTCGCTTGGTGAGTCGAACTGGGCCAGATGTGCGCGTGGCAGAACTCACCACAGAAGGTCTCCTCCGTGAAGCTGAGGAGGATTTCTGGCCGCGGACGGGCCGAATCAGAGCGCTAGACGCGGGGAAGGGCGTCATGGTGGCCATGGCATTTCCTTTCGAACGGCTGTCCGATTGTTCGAACATGTGTACGATTTGTAGCACAGATTGGGGCGACACGTCCAGCACATTTCGAACAGGTGTTTGAATTCGTGTCGTTTTCTGGTTAATCTCCATGACGTAAGGATGACCGAGGGGTCTGACATATCCACATCACAAGCAGTGCGGCAAAGGCTGTCGCGTTACGTTCGTCCATGAAAGGAGCCCATGGTGGCTTCCAGGATCAATAAACCGTCCGGCGCGAGTCTGCATGAATTTCCTGACGGCGCTCCGGATGAAACCGGTTTGACCCCACGGCAGCGGGCCATTCTCGACATGATCCGCACCACCATGGATGAGCGTGGCTACCCACCAAGTGTCCGGGAGATCGGTGATGGCGTCGGCCTCACCTCACCCAGTTCAGTTTCCTACCAGCTCGGCGTCCTAGAGAAGCTGGGCTACCTCCGCAGGGATCCCAACAGGCCTCGGGCTTTGGTCGTGTCCGATGCGCCACTCACTGACGATCAGGTCGCAGCCGCATCAGCACTTGAATCACGCGATCAATCAGCCGCGTACGTCCCGATGCTGGGACGCATTGCTGCAGGCGGTCCGATTCTGGCCGAACAATCCGTTGAAGAAATCTTCCCGCTCCCCCGCGATCTTGTCGGTGAGGGCGAGTTGTTCATGCTCAAAGTGGTGGGCGATTCCATGATCGATGCTGCCATTTGCGATGGAGACTGGGTAGTCGTTCGCAGTCAGCCCAACGCAGAGAACGGCGATATAGTCGCTGCGCTCCTTGACGATGAGGCAACAGTTAAAACTTTCAAGAAGCGCGACGGTCACGTTTGGTTGATGCCGCACAATCCGGCCTACGCCCCCATCCTCGGGGACCACGCTCGAGTACTGGGCAAAGTAGTGACGGTGTTGAGAAAACTTTAGTCAACGTCGGTGCGATTGAACTCGTCATTGAGGCGAGTAAGTGCACCGATCACGGTGCTTCGATCCGTTGTAAACCAGAGCGGGGGCATGGATTTGCGAAGAGCGCTCGAATAGCGAGCTGTGGCAAGTCGTGAATCCAGGACCGCAACAACGCCTCGATCGGTGCCCGAGCGAATGAGTCGACCGGCACCTTGGGCAAGGAGGAGTCCTGCACGTGGAACCGATACTGAAGCAAAACCTGAGCCGCCGGCCTCATCGACCACCGCGGAGCGGGCAGACATCAACGGGTCATCCGGTCGCGGGAAGGGAATGCGATCAATCACTACGCAGACACATGACTCACCTGGCACATCTACCCCTTGCCAGAGTGACACAGTTCCCAGCAGGGTTGAACGTGGATCTTCCGCAAACCGTTCAACCAGTGGGCTCACACTGTCTCCTCGCCGCTGTACCAAGATCGGTAGATCGGTGCGGGATTCGAGTCGCACCCGGAGGTAGTCAGCTGCTCGTTCAACCCCCCGCCAACTGCTAAACAGCGCAAGAGTGCGACCACCAGCGGCAACAATGAGATCCGCTAGTTCATCCAAGGCTTCCATGGCCACGCCGTCTCGATCCGGCGGTGGAATATCGCTCGCTACGTAGAGAATTCCCTGTTTGGCGTAATCGAATGGTGAGCCCACATCAACACTGGTCACTCGAGATGGTGGAACACCCACAGCCTCAATGAGTGCGTTGAACCCACCATTGACGGTCAACGTTGCGCTAGTGAGAACTACTGGAGTTTGGGCAAACAGCGATTTTTCGAGCGTCGAAGCAACGGACAAAGGTGCTAACCGAAGCACTGCCCCTCGACGCTCACCCGCTTCAAGCCACACCACATCGTGGCGACCGGAACTAAGAAAAGTACCCACCACGTCATGAATTTCTTCGAGGGCGCCTCGCGCCATCGCTCGGGCCGCAAGATCCTCAGGTGATGCGCCAGATTCCGAGCCGATCGCGGCTATCGAGGAATGGGTAGCATCCCTGGCCAAGGTCAATGCCAACACCACACTCTTGGGCAATTCCAGAATTCGCTGTTCTTTCACCTGACCCACCGATAAAGACTCAAGTGCGTCAGAGAGTGCTTCGGCGGCAGCGGTGAGCCGATCATGGGTGGCGTCATCCACCATTCCGCGCGATCGGGATAGAGCACGATCAAACATGCTGGCGCTGAGTTCAGCAGCAGACGCTGAGGTGATTCGATCCACCAACTCATGGGCTTCGTCGATGATGACCGCATCATGTTCGGGAAGAACCGAAATTCCTTCCACAGCCTCTATAGCCAAAATCGCATGGTTCGTTACCACGATGTCGGCCTCTTGCGCCTCAAGCCTGCGCAGAACTGTGAAGCACTCTTCCCCAAATGCGCAGCGGCTCTCCCCCACGCACTCTCGACGACCTACGGAAAATGCCCGCCACACGCGGGGGTCCATCTCAGCCGGGTACTCATCCCGATCCCCCGTTGTGGTCGACTCCGCCCATTCCCGTACAGCAACTGCCTGCTCTCCGAGGGCGCCGCGATCAGTTTCGAATAGAGCTTGATCTTCGTCTTCGGGAACATATCCGTGCAGTTTTTGCAGACATACGTAGTTGTTCCGGCCTTTGAGAACAGCGAACTTGAGAGGTCGACCAACCATGGGCTCGAGTGCATCAACGAGCTTGGGCAGATCTCGAGTAATCAGCTGCCGCTGCAGAGCCAGCGTGGCTGTGGCCACGATGACAGGACCGCCACCCTCAGCCACGGCGTGTAAGGCGGCTGGAACGAGGTACCCAAGGGATTTTCCTGTGCCGGTGCCTGCCTGAATAACGGCATGACCAGATCCGGCGATGGTTGCACCCACCAGATTGGCCATGGCGTCTTGGCCGGTGCGGATCTCTCCACCAATCGAATCGACTACCGCGTGAAGGGCTTCGAGGATTTCATCGTCCTCAGGCACAGGCCGCGCCCTCTAACTCGGTGGCCAATTCCTGAGGCGCCAGAGCGATGAGATGCGTGCCATTTTCACTATGTTCAACACTGATCACCTCTCCTTGTCTGTGCACTCTGGAAATGAGGTCACCTCGCGTAAATGGAATCAGTACATCAACCGAGACAAACGGATGTGGCAGACGTTCCTCGATTGCGGTGATCAATTCGGCAATACCCATGCCGGTTTTCGCGGAGACAATGAGCGAGTCAGGCTCATTTCGAGAAAGCGCGGTCAGGTCGTGAACATCAGCGATATCTGCTTTATTGATCACGATCATTTCGGGAACATCGTGCGCACCGATTTCATTGAGAACTTCGCGCACGGCATTAATCTGGCCGGTCGGATCCTCATCGGACCCGTCCACAACGTGCACAATGAGGTCAGCATCTTTGACCTCCTCCAAGGTCGAACGGAATGCCTCAATCAGTTGATGCGGCAAGTGCCGAACAAATCCAACGGTGTCGGTGAAGGTCAATTCACGACCACTGGGGGTGGTGGCCTTGCGGACAGTGGGATCAAGGGTCGCAAACAACGCATCTTCTACAAGAACCCCGGCGTTGGTCAGCTGATTGAGCAGACTCGATTTACCTGCGTTCGTGTATCCAGCGATGGCGACCGAGGGTATTCCCGATGAACGCCTAGAAGATCTCTGCGTCTTGCGGGATTTCTCCATCTCTTTCAATTCACGACGAAGTTTGCTCATAGATGCTCGAATGCGCCTGCGGTCCGTCTCAATCTTTGTTTCTCCTGGACCTCGGGTGCCCACGCCACCTGATGCACCGCCTGCTCGACCGCCAGCCTGGCGGGATAAGGATTCGCCCCAGCCACGTAGTCGCGGCAAGAGGTACTGCATCTGCGCGAGGGATACCTGGGCCTTGCCCTCACGACTTTTTGCGTGCTGAGCAAAAATATCGAGGATCAGCCACGTCCGATCCACAACTTTCACTTTTACTATTTCCTCGAGTTTGCGCAGTTGACCTGGAGTGAGTTCCCCATCGCAAATCACGGTGTCAGCCCCGGTGGCAACCACGATCTGGCGCAACTCAGCGGCCTTCCCAGATCCTAAATAGGTGGCCGGGTCCGGTGCATCTCGTCGTTGGATCACTCCGTCGAGGACCTCGGAGCCTGCGGTTTCGGCCAACAACGCCAACTCCCGAAGACTGCGCTCGGCCTCATTTACTGTTCCCGTGGTCCAGACCCCGGCAAGAACTATCCGCTCAAGGCGCAGCTGCCGGTATTCAACCTCTGTAACATCCTGCAATTCTGTGGAAAGTCCAGAGACCCGTCGTAAGGCCTGACGGTCACTCAAATCCTGATCACCCGTGGTGCCCGCAAATTCAGCCCTGCGCTCATCCACGTCTTTGCTCACCCCCACAGGGTGTCATGGGTTGCAGCACTGATCAAACGCCAATGTGGACTTGGCCTTGCGCAACAATGACTGCTGGCCCGCGTAGGAGCAGATGCCCCCGTTCATCCTCGTGAACAAAAACCGTGCCTCCTGGCACATCTACCTGCCATTCATCGTGGGTGCGTGGCCCGCCCACATGGCGGGCAGCCGCCCAGACAACAGCGCAAGCACCCGTTCCACAGGAGAGTGTTTCTCCCACGCCACGTTCATGCACCCGCATGGCCACATGACGATCACCGCGTGCAACGACGAACTCGACGTTGACCCCATCGGGGAAGGCGCCAGCGGCAGTGACTTCCGGGGGCTCGTGCAACAAACCAGCGTGGATGAGGTCATCGATAAAAACGACCGCGTGCGGATTGGGCACTCGCACTCCAACTAGCGGCCACGATCTCTCGCCAACAACTACCTGCGCCTGTGAACCGACCTCGACAAGATTCGCTGGGCCCATATCGATGGAGATGGATGCATCAGGGTGCACAATCCCACGGATTCTTCCGGCTTGAGTCTCAAACTCGAGTTCCTCACCATCCCAGATATCGAGATATTGAAGGGCCCGAATGAACACTCGCGCACCATTGCCGCACATCTCAGCGAGGGAACCATCGGCATTTCGATAGTCCATGATGAGGAACCCGGTGCTGGCATCTCGTGCGATCCTGATGAGACCGTCGCCACCTATGCCGAAATGTCGGTCACACAATGCACGAACCTGATCTGCTGAAAGATCACATTCGTTGCCAAGGTCTGGGATCAGCACAAAGTCATTACCGGTGCCGTGACCTTTGAGAAAAGGCTGAGGTCCTGCGGTTTTCACGGTTGTGAGCCTAGATGGTCACCGCTGAGAAGCGAGCCATAGGCCGCATCAACCTTGTCCAGAACAGTCGGCCATATCTGCTCAGGAAGCACCTCTCGATTGTGCTGCGCCATGTTGCCTAACGCTGTTCTATCCATGGCTAGCTGCACAAGCGCCTTAGCCATGCCTGCATCGTCATCGACGAGCACACCCTCTACTCCCTCGCGAACAAAGTCCACCGTTCCGGTCTGCGTTCTGGCCAAGACAGGTAGGCCTGCAGTTCGGGCTTCAAGGGCAGCAATCCCGAAGGATTCCTGGACTGATGGCTGAATGAAGAGTTCTGAGGATGCGAATTGAGCGCGGATCTCTTGTGGCGTCAATTTCCCAAGAAAGAAAATGTGTGACTGAAGACCTTGCCGACCAACATACTTTTCGGCCTTGGCGCGTTCGGGCCCGTCGCCCACGAGGGTCAGGTTCACACTCGCGCCAAGTTCAAG
>JBIISH010000036.1:0-10420 GCA_044341115.1 Candidatus Nanopelagicales bacterium | reverse complement strand
CGGTGCAGAACGACCCTCAGCACCGACACCAACGGTGACACCCTCTCCGTCCTCACTCTCTCCGTCCTCACCCACAGAAACCCCGCGCACACCAAGACCACTCACAACACCAACAGCCGGTGCAGAACGACCCTCAGCACCGACACCAACGGTGACACCCTCTCCGTCCTCACTCTCTCCGTCCTCACTCTCTCCGTCCTCACTCTCTCCGTCCTCACTCTCTCCGTCCTCACCCACAGAAACCCCGCGCACACCAACACAACTCACACCGGTGAGTACTTCAGGAAGTCTTGCGAAGGCCCCGGCGCTGCCACTCGTTCCACCAACGCCAGCTCTTACGCACGCAACAACCGAATCTCAAGACGGCCCTTTTCCGCTAGTCATGAATTCAGGCTCTCCTACTTCCGGATCTAGAGATTCAGTTCCAACTGTTCAGCGGCGAGCTACCCAGACACCACAAACATCCACTGCGGGTCTACCCCGTGCAGTTCCGATGAACGAGCATCATGAAAGAACAGTGACCGTCCCGCCAGATGTCCAAGAGGCCGTAGCCGCTGTCACGGGTCACATACCAAACGAAGTCACCGTTCGTCGAGGTTCAGCGGTCGACAAAACGGCAGCCCTCATCGCCGCGGACTCATATGCGACAGGTGGAGTTGTTCACCTTCCCGGAAGCGCGCCGTTGACGAGCGATCGCTCTCGACGACTACTCGCCCATGAATTAACCCATGTGATCCAACAGCGATCAGGTACTGCACCTACGGCTGAAACCTCACCTGCAGGGATGGTGGCCGAGCGGCAAGCAATGCAGGCCGAAGCAACGTATGTCGGACGTCGCGAGCAAACACCTTCGAGCCAGGCTGAGCAATCACGTTCAACCCTGGCACGCGGACTTAGTGCGCAGGGAACCCTCCCGATTGTCTCGCGATCAACCGCAATCGCACCTGACCGGACTTCATCCTTGCCTCGCCTGATGATCGAGAGAAAGCCATCTCCTCAGCGCTTTTCACCGCAGGCCACGACGCCCCCGTCTATTTCCCCCATGTCAGATCTCGATAAGTCCTCGGATTCCTCAGCCGATTCACGTTCAACGCCTTCTTTCGCTCAACCACAGAGCCCAGTGCCAGCACCGGTGCAGCGCCGGGCCACCCATGCAAGTCCCTCGGCCTCGCCTTCCCCAGCCTCACCGCGCCCGGTCGCACCTTCGCCGGCCCCCGCGCCCATAACCTCGACAGAGGAAACCGCAGCACACACAACTGCACGCCAGCCCGGTGTCAAACGCGGATCCCAGCCAAACGCCAGCATGGACACCGCCAGGGATGAACTCTGGCTCGAGCGTCATGCCCAAGCCCTGTATCCCCACCTTCGTCACCTCCTGCGCAATGAATTCTTTCGTGACCGGGAACGTCGCGGTCGGCTCATGAGAGAGGATTAGGGCATGTCTTCGATGCCAGAACCCTTCGATCCCACCTATACAGCGACGAATTTCGTTGGCTTCTCGCTGAGTGTCGACATCATTTCCGATGACAGAACTCTTGGGGCCAATTGGCAGTCAATTTCCATGGGCTCGATGTCTTTGGGGGCACAAGATCTGCAACCCGGTGGCTACAGCCGCACTCGCTTCCAAGTCATTGGCGATTTGACCTATGGCAACATCACACTCACCCGACCCTGGACACCCAGCCAGTCAGGATGGATTCCACAGTGGTTTTCTGCCGCAGCAAATATGGGCGCTTCAGCAGTGTCCATCGCTATCAACTATCTCGACGTCAAAGGGAATCTTCAGCAAGCAATCTACAACTTCCGTGACGCATATCCCGTTTCTTGGACGCAGCCAGATTTCTCAGCGGGTTCGGGTGCCGAGTTCAGTACTGAATCCTTAACATTCAGCCATTCTGGATTCGCAACGAGTGACAATCTCACTCCAGGAGTTGACCAACCTGAATCTGTCGAGCCGTTTCGTCTTGTGGTTCTTCCCGGTGGCATCTCTGCAATGTCGAGCGCACTTTCGACCATGACAAGCTGGACGGCAGCAGGTGACATGGCGGCCTACTCAGCGACAAGCGTTTTGGCAGACGCTGAAGCGGTCCAATCACAAGGCGCAAGTTTGATGGCCGGGGCGCTTCCTGCAATCACCTTCTGGGTTCCACCTTCCAGTATCTCTGTGAGCAAGTCTGCTGGTTGGGGGGTTAATCCCTCTCCAGATGCCATCGGCTCAGGACCGGTCAACTGGCTGGGCACCAATCCGCTCACTATTGAATTCGATTACATTTTGGACAGCACCAGCTCGGATGCGCGGCAGGGTGGACTATCCGAGGTAAACACTGTCTTGCCCGACGTCGAACGCCTCCTTGCACTCCTTGAAGTAGATCCGCTTATGGCTGTGCTGGGCACCGGTACCGCACCGATGGTCATGGTCCTCTGGGGTGATTTCACCTCACCGGTTAGCTACGTAGAGAACGTCACTGCTGAATTCACTCAATTTGATGGCAGTGGGCGCCCGATCCGGGCCACCGGGCATATTGCGATCACCCAGTACCCATCCGCCGCACTTCCAACAAACCCGACCTCAGGTGGGGACCTGCCTAGGCGAAGCCAGGAGGTGTACGCAGGGGATCAATTGGCGCATGTCGCTTTCCGCTCCTACAAAAATCCCGCGTACTGGCGTGACTTGGCCACAGTCAATGGGATAACCGATCCCCTGCGCATCAAAGCGGGTGTGCGACTACTCGTTCCGGATCGAGCTGCCCTTCCACGACGAGGTGACTCTGGGCGCCCAATGGGACCGATTCCGAATCCCAGTAGCCCACGCGGAGCGCGCCGAAAGGGCGGGACGTGAGCACTTCAAGCTCCACGAGTGACCTCAGTCTTCGACTGTACATCGACGACGTGCCGCTCCCATCTATGTTCAGCAATCAGATTCGTCGCATAGAGGTTGATAGCCAGGTAAATCTGCCTGCCGCCTGCGAGGTTGAATTTGCAGACCCACAATTTCTGCTCATCGAGGAATGCGGACTCGGTATCGGCAACCTCATGGAGATTCGGGCTGTGGTGGGCGACAACGCTCTCGGTCAGGCAATCTTCTTCGGTCAAGTAGAAACGGTCGAAGTTGGCTTTGAAAGTGCCACCGGTCGGGTTAGCCGGGTGCGGGCCTACGACGCGGGTCATCAAATGCTGCACGGTATGAATACCAAGGGCTACCCGATGATGATGTACTCCGAGATTGCCGAGCTCATCGGATTGCAACACGACATCCCAACCGTCGCTATCCCATCCCCCACCGTTTATCCGATGACTGTGCAGTCAAACGAATCAGATTGGGACTTTCTCATCCGGCTTGCTCGCGAAATCGGGTACGTCGTCAATGTCCAGATTGACCCCGTGACAGGACTGCCGGTTCTCATGTTCGGACCACAAACACCAGCCGAAACAGCCCCGCCGCCCCTTCCAGGAGTCGAGGTCTCTCCGCTTTCCTTCAATGTCGGAGATGAACGCATCATCAATCTCAAGGCGTCCGTTTCAGGATCTGGAATCACGGCTGTGTCTTCCGCGCGCGGGTGGGACCAGACCTTAGGTGTACCCGGAATCGGCGAGGGACCGACCATTGGTGATAGCTCGCTTAACTTGGTACCCCCAGAACTGCTCGGTGCTGAACTTGGTGGGATCAATCAAAACATCAACTTCATGCGGTTCGCCCAGAATGAGGTTCAGGCAGAGTCGGCGAGCGAAGGATTGGCCTTTCGAATGTCCGGCGCCTATTCAAATGTTGAGATCACCATGCGGGGTAATCCCTACGCGATGCCAAATAAAGCATTGGGGCTCAGCGAGGCAGGCGTTCTCACCGGCGAGTACACCATCACTGGCGTGACCCATAC
Organism: Candidatus Nanopelagicales bacterium; assembly: GCA_044341115.1. Classification (GTDB taxonomy): domain Bacteria; phylum Actinomycetota; class Actinomycetes; order S36-B12; family S36-B12; genus CAIXFB01. Next base: position 6,545 of record JBIISH010000036.1, on the reverse strand, counting down.
TTTTTCCGCATCGCTTCATGGCTATCGCACCCATGTTGTGTGCAGCGGCATGGAAGACCGAACACTCACCGGGCTCCAAGGCGCAGCGGAGTCGCGAAACACGAGCAAGTTGCATGGGGTTTACCCAGCTATCGTGACCGACTCTGAGGACCCAGAGCAAATGGGCCGTGTACTCCTTAATTTCCCTTGGCTTGATCCCCTCTATGTGAGCAATTGGGCACGCGTCGTTCAAGATGGCGCAAGCGAGGGAATGGGCATGCAGGTCATTCCCGAACCCACTGATGAAGTTCTGGTTGCATTTGGCAATGGGCAACTCGATTCACCGTACGTGCTTGGTGGGCTCTATAACCTCGAAAGAGTTCCCGGGGTCCCATGGGAAGAGGCCATCCAGGGGATTCCCATGATTCGTGGATTCACCTCACGGCTTGGAAGCCAGGTGCTCTTCATGGACGACCCTGAGACACCCGGCTTGGTCCTCAATACAACGATGGGGGCCTCAACCATCATTCGCCTGTCACCCGAAACAGGTATCGAGATAATTACCGTGGAGGGGCAACCTATTCTCATTAGCAGTGCATCCGACGTCACAATTACTTCAGAGGGTGCGGTCACGGTTAATGCGGCTGCGGTCGCCATTAATGGTGAGGGAGATGTTTCCATCAGTGCTGCAGGTGCGCTCGAACTCACAGCTGGCGGAGAGATCGCGATCTCTGCAGCTTCCATAAATCTGGAGGCGGAGGTTGATGCGTCTATCGTGGCGCCGGCAATCGACATCACCGGCGGCATCGTCAACTTGGGAGCTTGAGCCATGGATCTCACTGATTTCGTTGGGCAGGGGGTGGATTTTCCCCTCCGATTCAATGATCGTGGCCACATCGCCCTTGTGGGTGGAGTCGCAAACATCGAGCGAGCAATCACCCTCATCATTGGAACTGCCTACGGCGAACGACCGATGCGGCCTGAGTTCGGATGCGGAATCCACTCTCTCGTTTTTGAGTCGCCTTCACCAGAACTTTCCACGCAAATACAAGCCCATGTCACCGCTTCGCTCCAACGCTGGGAGCCACGGATCGACGTTGTGACCGTTCAGGTTCATTTTGATAATGAGAACACCACTGCAAACATCCTTGTGACCTACCGCCTCAAGGACAATTACAATGTGCGAAATCTGCTCGTTCCCTTTTACCTCATTCCAAATGAGGAGGGGTCTCTTTCCCAGTTATCCCCGGAGGAATCGTGAGCTTGCCGACACCAAACCTTGATGATCGTGCGTTCCAGGATTTTGTTGATGAAGGCAAACGTCTTCTGCAACGACGAGCGCCCGAGTGGACGGATAACAACGTTGCCGATCCGGGGGTAACGTTGATCGAGACCTTTGCTTATATGGTCGACCAACTCGTATTTCGACTGAACCAAGTTCCCGATCTCCACTACATCAAGTTCCTCGAACTACTTGGAGAGACTTTGCGACCGCCTGCGGCGGCCTACACCACTCTGGAGTTCATGCTGACAGTTCCTCAAGAGACTGATGTGCAGATCTTGGAGGGAGCAGAAGTATCGACCACTCGTCGAGGAACGCCTACTCCAATCACCTTCACCACCGACGATGACCTCACTTTGGTGTCGGTCACCGTCAATGGATTACTCTCTCAACCCAATGGTGGAGCTTTTTCCATCATCAATCCAAGTTTGGGCGTTGGCGCTGACCTGGCTGCATTCTCCCAAGTCCCTATTCCTGGAGATGCCATCTACTTCGGCCTCTCCAAGCCCGCCGCACATTGCATCGTTCAATTCGCCGTTGATTCACGGATTGATGGAATTGGCGTCGATCCCTTGCGACCTCCGCGCATTTTTGAAGCGTGGGATGGGCAAGCCTGGTACCCCGTCGAATTGATCTCTGACACCACCGGTGGGTTGAATCGTCAAGGCACCATACAGATCTACATCGATCGGCATCAAACCTCAAACCTTGGCAGCATTGATGCGGCCTGGCTTAGGTGCCGTGTGGTGGCCGTGGAGGGAGATCAGCCACCATACGTGGCAAGTCCCACGATCCATAGTGTCTCGGTAGTGACGATTGGCGGCCGGGTATCTGCCTCTCATTGTCAACATTTCTCCAACGAGACCCTAGGTCGCACCTCAGGAACTCCGGGTGAGAGTCTCCAACTCAGTCATTTTCCCTTGGTGTCCGAACAAGATGCCCTGACTATTGAGGTCAGCAGCCCTGAAGGCTGGATTACGTGGAACCGAGTAGACACCTTTGCTGACCAATTGCCCGATGCTCTCGTCTTCACGTTGGACTCAACGACTGGCACCTTGCGCTTCGGTCCGTTGATCCGCATGAACGACGGTAGTGCTCAGACATTCGGGGCGACGCCTGATGCTGGTGCCACCGTAAGGATTCCGCTTTACCGAGCGGGTGGAGGTGTCTTGGGTAACCTCGAGACGGGTGCTCTGAGGCTTCTGCGCACCAGCATTCCATTCGTTGCGCGAGTCCAGAATATCGTTCCCGCCATTGGGGGTGTTGACGCCGAGAGTATCGATGACCTGAAGGCACGGGCAGCACTACTCATTCGATCGCGAGATCGAGCAGTCAGCAAAGGAGACTTTGAACTACTTGTTCACCGAGCAGCACCGTCACTGGCGCGAACCAAATGTTTATCAGGCGAAGAGATCGGAAGCCCAGGCACCGTCTTGGTGCTGGTGATACCCGACATACCTGATGGTCGAGTCCCGTTTGAAGTCTTCAGACCTAGTCAAGAGGTCCTCGACAGTGTTCAGACCTTCATTGACGAGAGGCGCCTTGTGGGAACAACTGTGCGCATTGAGCCACCTCGTTACTTGGGAGTATCAGTGGCAGCGCGCATCGCGTTGAGACCTGGTGTGGATTCCACTCTGGTGTTGCAGAAGGCGGATATCGCCATTGCCAACTTCGTTCATCCGCTTCGTGGTGGATACGACGGCACAGGATGGACATTTGGTCGAGACATCTCTGTCGGAGACGTTTATGGAGTACTGCAGAAGGTGGATGGCATTGATTACGTGGATGTCGCTCGGCTGATTCCTGTGGATGCAGTGAGCGGTCAGCGCGCGGAACCCACGGACCGCATTGCGCTAGCTCCCCATGATTTGCTTTTCAGCGTTCTGAGCGACTTTGAGGTGCTGCAAAGGTGACATACAGCGGCATTGGCATTTCCACTTCACCAGGACCAGTCCCGGGTCGTCGATTCGTCCCAGGATTGGGCAATCCATTCCCGATGATCAATTACACATCGTCGCTACTGGCTGACGATCGTATTGCGCAAATGATTTGCGCCAGCCTTGATGATGTTCTTGCACCCATCATTTCAGTTTTGGACTGTTACGACTCATATCTCGATGCCCACATCGCGCCTATCGACTTCGTCCGATACATGAGCGCATGGATACTCGTGAATCCAGAGGCAAGCTGGGATGACAACACAGTCCGAAAGTCTCTAGCCCACGCGATTCGGTTTTACGAGTATCGCGGTACAGCGAGGGGTCTACATGACTATCTCTATGAGGTCTTTGGGATAGAGGTTGGCATCGAAGACAGCGGCTCTGTCACCACGAGTCGTGACTCAACAGACCCCAGCACGTGGTCCGCACCCGGGCCACCTGCGGTCAGCATTTCACTGCAAGGAAACACCGTTTCTGAGTCGAGTCTCGATCTCATTCAAACACTCCTGGCAGTGGCCATTCCTGCCCACGTCAAAGCAACGCTCGTTGATGGCAAACAATGACCAAGACGCCAATCCGCTGTAAGCGCTGTGGCACCTACACGACGTGGACCCCCTACTGTCCAGGCTGCGGTGCATATCTGGAGTTTGTTGGGGATCCTCCTTGGGTCCCCGATCCAAAGTCCAGTGACCTGACTGACGGAGAATCAGACGCCTCCCCCACTGAAGAGTCTGATACTTCAGCCGCTGTTAGCCCGGCAGATTCTGCAGGGACTCAAGAGGACGCCGTAGTCGAGGTGCCCTCAGCACCAGCTGCCGAAGCGGCCGTCATTGCACCAGTTCCCATCCGACGGGTGAGACGGCGTCTGGGTGGGGAGGCGCCTTGGTGGAGATTCTGGGGAAAGAGCGAAGAAGTGGCCGTTGTTGAGGCTTCGCCCGTGGCCGTCGATTCATCTGCTAGCCCTGGAATAGTTATTCAAGGGGATGATGAATACCTACCCATCGTCACTGCTCCTGCTGTACCTCAGTTGGTCTCAGCGGAATCCCCAGCTCGTCAAGATGAGATCCAGCGGCGAACGCTGTCTATTGGTAGAAGCGACGACCTGGGTGTGGTCGGTGGCGTCCCGTGTCCTCAGTGTCGCTTTCGCAATTACGTGGATGCGACCTACTGCGCTCGATGCGGAAACTCGCTTCGAGCCATAGCCCCAGCAGCACGCTCGAACGAAACAGCCCTCGCTCGTTCCGAAAATGCCCCGCGACGAGCGGATTGGGCCTTCATCGTGGTGATGACTGTCCTCATAGCATTCATCTTGGCGGTCTTGTTCTCACCCTTGGGAGCACCCCTTAGGAGTGGGACGGCGAATGCGATGCGCTCCTTTGCCTACTGGATAAACCCCGGCACGGGTTCACCCGTCACACTTTCTGGTGTCACGGCGAACTCCACTGGATACGGCAATCCAGCGGTGGCGCTTGTCGGGTCGGATTTAACAACTTTCTGGGCTTCTGCACCGAGTACGTCGTGGGGTGCTGGGACCGAAATAACTTTCACTCTCGCGGCGCCGGCTGTCATCGACCGAATGGAGATCCGTCCCGGTATCCAAAATGGTACATTCTCTGTGCGGGCATTGGCTACTCCTGAGAATCTCACGCTGACCTTCATCGAACTCTCATCACCAGACGCCAGTGCTGCTCCCAGTCCCTCGGCCAGTTCATCGACCGATCCCGCGCTTGCGACTACGGCTACTCCATCTCCCGGCCAAAGCCCTTCTCCCAGTTCTACGCCCAGTTCTACTCCCAGTTCATCCGCGAGCCCGGCACCCTCCCCGACACCATCCGCAACAGCGAGCACAACGCCCAGCTCAAGCGCTTCGCCCAGCGTGACTTCGACTCCCATTGCAACGCCATCGGTGCGAGCAACATTGCCTCTGATAGTGGATGAGTCAGAATGGACCAACATCATCACATTTCCAGCGGTTTACACGCAGGTAATCGTGGTGCGCCTGGACTCAATCTTCCCGCCAGCATTACCTGATGTTTACGACCCGGAGGCAGGCGGACAGGTAGCTATCAGCGCCATCACGTTCCTACCTCAGTGGAAGCCTTCTGATTTATTCAACTTCACTTTCCAGTATCCATCTGCACCCGCACCATCTGGGAGCCCATCTGGGAGCCCATCTGGGAGCCCTTCGGTAGGCCCATCGCCAACGACCTCACCGTCACAACCGTCCCAGAAAGCAAGTCCTTCTGGATAAAGACATCAACTGCTTTTGCCTAAGTTTTCAATGATCACCGCAGCGGGGGGTTGACTATTCACGCTTGAGGGATCTGAAGGTGGGGCAGTTGTTGGTGCCACGGTTGATGCAGGCGCGGGAGTAGGTGTTTGAGTGGCGGGGGTGTCTTCGGTTTCGCTGCAAAATGTTTCTGAGTATGCCGACGGTTGAGAGGCTCCTTGGCTACGCATTCGGAAGCAATACTTGGTATTTGATTGAAGTCCTGACACCTCCAATGCAGTATCACTCGCAGTTGGCGCCGGGCTAATGGTGGTCCAGCCATCGAGCAATTGACGTTGCACCTCGAAGCCGACAACCTGAGCCTGCGTGTTGCATCCGGTGCTCGGTGTGCTGGTCGAGCTACCTCCAGCGCTCACCATTGCGGAAGAGACCCGATCTGCTGTCAGGGGAGCGATCATTCTGATGCCCTTGCTTCGCTTGCTGCGTTTCCCCGACTTTGTCTTTGTGGCCGTTGCACCTGGCTTGTACTCACTTGGTGGCAACCACGTGATGGCAATTGTCGTGGAGCCTGTTGCCGAGGCAAGTGGCAAGTACGGAGGACATACAGCTTCCGCCGACCCTGCCGACGCGTCGCTACTCGATGATGAGCCAGAGGTTGCAGCTAACTCTTCCGCTGTGGGCACGTACACACACACGCGCGGCGTGTAAAGAGATGTACTTTCACCTGCCGTCGCAATAATGCGGTAGCAGTTTTCAATACCCGGCATAGTCTTTGTCACGAGGTACCTCGTTGTTCCACTGGGAACATCCGAGACATGCGTGCAGTCTCCACAAGTTGGGGCTTCGATGTCGTATTCGGTTTTCACTGAGGAGTTGGGATCGCCTGATGTTGCTCCCGGGCTTGGATCTGCACTTGGACTTGCAGGTGGTGTTGTGTTCGGGTCTGTGGCACTCCCATCTGCAGGCGGCTCATTGACAGGAGTTGGGGCCTCTCCGCCCGTCGTGACTCGAAGCCCAGCGGTTTTGAAAATGCTTCCGTTCCCAGGAATCGGCGCAACGGCGGCTGTTGTCGCGGTGATTGTCGGTGTCGGTGTCGGTGTCGGTGTCGGTGTCG
>JBIISH010000272.1:0-2920 GCA_044341115.1 Candidatus Nanopelagicales bacterium | reverse complement strand
GATCCGGCCGAAATGACCCGCTGGTTCCAACGAACATTCGTCGACGGGTACCCATGGGTGATGGCAGCGAATACCGTGGGAATGGCGTTATTCGCAGACGGAGGGGAAATGTCCACCAAGCCCTACGCAGCCGGCGGTTCCTACATCAACAAGATGACCAATCTGTGCGCGGGATGTCGGTACAAGCCCACAGTGCGAGTGGGTCCTGAGGCTTGCCCATTTACGGCCGGTTACTGGAATTTTCTGCACGTTAACCAGGAAAAGCTCGGAGGCAATCACCGAATGTCAATGGCTTTTGCCGGTCTGAGGAAGCTAGGGGATCGCGAGGCGTTGATTGCGCAAGAGGCTGAACGAGGGAACGGCGCACCATGAAGAAAGCAAGTGTGTTCACGATTCCCAACATCATCAGCATGTTGCGCCTACTTGGTGTTCCATTCTTTGTGTGGCTCATCCTTGTTCCGCAGGCAGATGTTGTTGCCTTCGTAGTCCTCACAATCGCGGGAATCAGCGACTGGGTCGACGGCTACCTTGCCCGCAGACTCAATCAACAGTCTGAACTCGGCGCGCTTCTTGATCCGCTGGCTGATCGTCTTTACATCATCGCGACCATCGTTGCTTTAGCCATTCGCGACATCATTCCTTGGTGGCTCGTCGTGTTGGTTCTGGCACGTGATCTATTGCTCCTCCTGCTCTTACCTGTCCTTCGCCGTCAAGGGAAGATCTCATTGCCCGTGACGTACGTGGGTAAAGCGGGTACTTTTGCACTCCTGTGGGGTTTCCCTTTGCTTCTGCTTTCTGGAGTGGGCGGCATATTTGGCCAAGTGATTGGGGCGGCAGGATGGGCGTTCGCGCTGTGGGGAACGGCTTTGTATTGGTGGGCTGGATTACGTTACGTCCAAGACACCTTCAGTAAGCAGAGACCGACAGGATCCGCTCAGGTTACGGTTACACATCGAGTTGAACGTGAGGAAAAAGGATGACGACCAACGAGACCACCCCCGGCGAGCTGCGCTACACGGCAGAACATGAGTGGGTTCGGGCAAATGCCGACGGCACTTTGACCGTGGGAATTACCCACCACGCCCAAGATGCATTGGGTGACATCGTTTTTGTCAGCCTGCCCACGGCTGGAGCCAGCGTGAGCGCCGGGGCAACCTGCGGTGAGGTTGAATCGACCAAGAGCGTGAGCGACATTTATAACCCCGTCACGGGAACCATTGTCGAGATCAACGGAAGTGTCGAAACGAACCCCGAAGTGATCAACGCGGAGCCATATGGTGCTGGATGGCTATTCGCGATCACCCCTCATGATGCGGGTGATTTCGACACCCTGCTCAGTGCCGCGGATTACCGGGCCTCATTCTCATCCACAGAGGGAGTTGGAGGGTCTGCGCATGAATTGCAGCCAGTGCGGTCAGCCGGCAGAGCCGGGAGCTCGATTCTGTGCGTCGTGTGGTGAGGCAATTGCAGGATCCGCCACCGATGACGTGAACAATACGTCGATTATTTCCGTGGGAGCGCCCACTGGATCTGGGCCCGTGAGTTTCAGCGGGGGCACTCACTCGAGGATTCCACAAGGTTCTGCTCTGCTCGTTGTACACCGTGGTCCGGGGGAGGGTGCTGAATTTGCTCTCGACCCACAGCAGGGAGTGATCAGCGTCGGTCGTACTCCTGAATCGGATATTTTTCTCGACGACGTCACGGTGAGTAGGCGTCACGCCGATTTTCGACATGGTGCGCAGGGCTGGAGCCTGCGAGATGCTGGCAGCCTGAATGGGACATATGTCAATCGAAGCCGCGTTGATGATCGCGCCCTACAAGGTGGCGATGAAGTGCAAATTGGGAAATTCCGTTTCATCTTTCTGGTCGGGGTCGAGTCTTAAGCATGAGCGCGACGAGTACCACCGGGGGTTTCGCTGACACAGTGAGTATCGGTGAAGTCATATCGGTGCTCAAGAAAGAGTTCCCCGACGTCACGATTAGCAAGATTCGATTCTTGGAGACTGAGGGTCTGGTTACGCCAGCGCGAACCGCTTCCGGTTATCGGCGCTTCAGCGTTCATGATGTGGAACGTCTGCGTGCGGTACTCACGATGCAGCGGGATCAATACTTGCCGCTGAAGGTGATTAAGGATCACTTGGAGAATCCTGAGTCCGCGGAGCCTGAGGTGGTCTCGGTTGCCGGCGGCGGACTCAACGCAGATGATTTTCGACCTGGTGCCGGCCGGGTGCGCCTCACGAGAGCTGAACTGGCCGGGCATGCTGGTTTGACTGAAGCCGCGGTGGTTCAGTTGGAGACGCTCGGGTTGGTGTGGGCACATCCTTCTGGGCACTACGACGAAGATGCCTTGGCTGTTAGTCAGATTGCTGGGAGGTTGGCTGAATACGGCGTGGAACCACGGCATCTGCGCTCGTTTCGGGTTGTCGCAGATCGGGAATCCGGTCTCGTCGAACAAATTGCCACGCCTTACTCGCAACCGCGTGACAAAGATTCGAAGGCCCGGCTCCAGGAGACGGTGCGAGATCTCGCCTCCCTATTTGTGCAACTCCATGCCGCCCTTCTTCGGGCAGAATTGATCCGTTCTGGCCGAGCGTGAGTCTGGGGGTTACCCTTGAGGGGTGATTCCTCTTGAGGTCGTGGGTGTTCGGATGGAAATGCCGTCGAACAATCCGATAGTGCTCCTTCGCGAGACCGGTGGCGTGCGCTACCTGCCTATCTGGGTAGGGGCAGTGGAAGCAACGGCTATCGCTTATGCGCAGCAGGGGATCATCCCGCCCAGACCCTTAACCCATGACCTCCTCAAGGAGGTTCTCGTCGCGTTATCGGCAGAACTCACTCTGGTCACCATCACCGAACTACGAGATGGGGTCTTTTATGCCCTGCTCGACTTATCGAATGGCACTCAGGTGAGCGCTAGACC
>JBIISH010000034.1:0-10608 GCA_044341115.1 Candidatus Nanopelagicales bacterium | reverse complement strand
ATCGACGCACTTCGCCAATTTCTCAAGGAGCATGCGACGCATATGCCCCGCACCATGTTGCGTTATGCCATTGAAAAGATGACTCCTGCTGAACGCGCTCGGTGGCTGTCGCATTAGTCCTACGAGCACTGCCGCAGTTCGGCTGGTACTCCAGTTCATGACACATCGAGCAGATCACGTGACGTTGGAGGAGGAGAAAGGGTGCGGAGAGAGAAGGGAAGATCGTTGCAAAAGGCGCTGCGAAGTTGAGCACATCTGATGCATTTTCATTCACCGCAGAGATCTGGCTCTGGAAGGGCGATGCGGCCTGGCACTTCATCAGCCTTCCGACCTACATCGCTGACGAGATCGCTGATTTAGTTGTCGGTCAAACCCGCGGGTTTGGCAGTGTTCGCGTCGAGGTGACGTCGGGAGATGTTCAATGGGCCACCTCAATATTTCCTGACAAGAAGTCCAGCACCTACATCCTGCCGGTCAAAAAAGATGTTCGACGTCAGCTCGAATGTGCTGCTGGCGATGAGATGACTGTGACACTTCGCGTGATTGGTGAGGCCGGGTAGGAGCCATAGGTGAGGAGTGGTGGTGCGCCCGGCACGATTCGAACGTGCAACCTCTTGATCCGTAGTGCCATTAAGAACGTCCCACCAGTTGGTTTCCCTCACACGCCGTCCACAAACCGTGCATGTAGTCACGAGGAATGCCCACAGATACAAAACCGTTTCCTGAAAGACCTGTGAAACGGTATGGACCCAGCAAGTGCCTGATTTGCCAAGTCCAAATACGTGATGGGAACGAAGGCCGCTCCCGTCAGACCCGAGACAGATGCGCATCCACCACCGGCGGTTTCTACGAAAAGTAATTGCGCACCTTGTTCGGTGGTGAAGCGGGGTCAATCATGGGGATGCGCCCAGCGCAACCGGCCTAACCGGGCGCAGTAAAGGAGATCATGGACCAAAGACCTTGTCCAGATTCAGAAAAAACCCAGACACGTGGTCTTAAAACGGATTCGGTTTCGGGGGTCTACGCCCGGTCATCGAACTACGCAGGTTACCATCAGAGAAGTCAAAACCCGACGGGTCGTTGCCACCACTCACATCTTTGAGATCCTCTTCCGACAGCTCGTTCGGATCGAGGTTCTCTGCTTCATTCGCCGGAGTCTCAGCCATGTAGAGAAGTTAACACATCTAAAACGGCGTTGCATCGGAAAGAAGGTGAATTTTTGGCTGCGCCGGCAAGCGCCCTCGGTTGAGCGTCGTTTCCCGCAAGGTAAGAGACCTGTCGCTTCACTCTCACCATAGGTGGGGCGGTGCGTGTGGTGCGCCCGAAGGGATTCGAACCCCTAACCTTCTGATCCGTAGTCAGATGCTCTATCCGTTGAGCTACGGGCGCGTACCTGTTACGGGATTCTCCCGTCGAGGCGACGCCAGAGTCTATCCAGAGCACTCCGGGTAGCGCTCACGCCTACCCTCAGGCACACTCTTTACATGACATCAGATGCGCATGAGGTGGATCGTGGTCGCCGCGCTTTTCTTGTGGGAGTGTGCGGTCTTGCCGCGGTAGGCATGGGCTCGGCCCTGCTAGCTGACGACGCATCGGCAGCGACCGGGATCGTCCGCAAGAAGAACGGTCAGGTTGAGGTCAGCGTCAAGAAGGTGCCCGGGCTCCGACAGGTGGGCTCTTCCGTGCTCTTGGGCAACGTCAAGGGCGTCCCCACTGCCGTGATTCGGACCGGCCCCGACACCTACTCAGCTCTTAACTTGAAGTGCACCCACCAGGGCGTGACCGTGGTGCGCACCGGAGATGCATGGAATTGCCCAGCCCACGGTTCCCAGTTCGCATTCGCCGGTGGCCTAGAGCGGGGTCCGGCCAAGTCGCCGCTAGCGTCGGTTCGCTCCACATTTAACGCGCGTAAGGGAGTCTTGACCGTCGGCTGAGGTTGGCGGCTCCGAGTTGGAGGCTCCGAGTTGGAGGCTCAAATTACGGCGCCCGCCAGTCAAAGGGGCGGCGTAACCGCAATTTGGGCCTCGAACTAGGTGGTTGCGCGAGAGCTAGGTGGTTGCGCGAGAGCTAGGTGGTTGCGCGAGAGCTAGGTGGTTGCGCGCGCGAGGCGACCCCAAAACACGGAACCCCGGCGCAGGGCCGGGGTCGTGGCGGAGGCGGAGGGATTTGAACCCTCGATGGGGATGAACCCAAACCGCATTAGCAGTGCGGCGCCATAGACCGGACTAGGCGACGCCTCCACGTTGCCCAAGGGGATTCGATGGTCACCCCTGCGCAACCGGCCAAGGGTATCGGGCACACTTGGGGACCGTGACAACCACGTTGGCCATTGACTGCGGAGGCGGTGGCATCAAGGGCTCGGTGCTTGATGAAGCCGGCACAATGCGCGCACAGCCGATCCGAGTCCCAACCCCCTACCCGCTGTCAACGTCGTTATTCGTCTCAACTCTTGTCGATCTCGCCGGACAACTGCCCAAGGCCAACCGCGCAACGGTGGGGCTACCCGGAATGATTCGGCACGGTGTGGTGGTGACCACTCCGCACTACATCACCAAATCTGGCCCACGCACCCGCGTGCTGCCTGAACTCGTGACGGACTGGGAAGGCTTCGACGCGAAGTCAGCGATCGAGGCCGGACTCGGCGTTCCCACGTTGGTGCTCAACGATGCAGAGGTACACGGCGCTGGCGTGATCGCCGGACAAGGCCTTGAAGTGGTGATGACACTCGGCACCGGATTGGGAAACGCAATTTTTGATGGCGGCAGACTCGCCCCTCACCTTGAACTGTCCCAGGCACCCGTGCGCTGGGGGCTTTCATACGACACCTACATCGGCGAGCACGAGCGCAGGCGTCTTGGTGATGCACTGTGGTCGCGTCGAATCGGGCGCATGGTTGAAGGCCTGCGCCCGGTGTTTATGTGGGATCGGTTGTACGTCGGCGGCGGGAACTCCCGCCACATCACCCCAACAGTTTTGGCTCGCATGGGTGATGACGTCGTCATTGTTCCTAATGCTGCAGCGCTGGTAGGCGGAGCTCGCGCGTGGCTACTCCAGACGGACTAAAAACCACCACCGATATAAGGCGCAGCCAAATTATTGGCATCGCGATGTATCTTGTTGCGGCTTTCTTGTTCGCATTCAATGGAGTTCTCGCGAAGACGGCGATCGAAGCGGGCTTGAGTCCCCTCAATCTGACTCAGCTGCGCAACGGTGGCGCGATGGTGGTGCTGATCGCAGCCGTGCTTTTCACCAACCCCCGAGCGTTTCGGGTGACACGCAAAGAGCTTCCCTTTCTCATCGTTTACGGAGTTCTCGCATTCACCGTCGTTCAGTTTCTGTACTTCTTCACGATCTCGCGGCTTCCTGTTGGGATCGGAACTCTCCTGATCTTCCTTGCCCCAGTACTTGTTGCCGTGTGGATTCGATTCGGCCGAAAATCCGAGGTCAGCAATCGCATCTGGATCGGCGTGGCACTTGCTCTGCTCGGTTTGGGACTGGTGTCTCAGGCTTGGCAGGGAATCGCTTTCGACACCCTCGGCGTCCTCGCCGGCTTGGTCACTGCGGTCGCACTCGCGCTGTATTGGATCCTTGGTGAGTCCGGCCAACAAAAACGTGACGCACTGTCTTTAACCATGTGGGGATTCATTTTCGCCACCATTACGTGGTCTGTGATTTCTCCGTGGTGGAACTACCCGTGGGACGTTCTCGGACGCACAGCCGCGCCAATGTTGAATGGCTGGCCCGGACTGCCGGTATGGCTGATCATGCTGTGGGGCGTAGTTGCTGGCACCGTGATTCCGTTCTTGCTCGTTCTGGGTTCACTGCGCAGAATCGGTGCGCAACGTGCCGGACTGGTCGGTACAACGGAACCGCTTTGGGCTGCGATCATCGCGTTGTTGCTCTTGGGTGAAGTGCTCACACCGATTCAAGCTATTGGTGGTTTGGTTGTTCTCGGCGGCATCCTTATTGCCGAAACTTCGCGCAAGAACGCGCATGTCACGCCGGGCGAATTTCCCCAGATTGACGAGTAACCAGCCGCGACGGAACCGTGTGTAATTCCTCGGAGATTTTGCCGTCGCCAATTCGCTCGAACAGCAGCTCGGCAGCGAGTTGGCCCATGCGCCTGGGATCTTGTGCAACAACAGCAACTGGCGGGTCAAGCAAATCCGCAAGTGCAAAATCATCAAAGCCGATCAGCGCAACATGGTGCTGCAACTGTGCCAATTTCAGTGCGCGGACCACTCCCATGGTGATCATGTTCTGCGCGGCGAAGATCGCAGTGGGTTGCTTGCTTTCGGATAAGAATGACGACGCAACTTTCTCCGCATCATCTGTTCCCTTGACGTTCCGCACTACCCATTCGGGGTTGATCGGCAGTTGGTGACGTTGCATCGTGGCGATAAAACTTTGGTATCGCTGCGTCGCAGTGTCAAGAATCGATAGGCCACCAATGAATGCGATTCGTCTGTGACCTATTGCAATCAAATGTTCAATTGCCAGCCGGGTGCCTTCGGCGTTGTCAGTAAGAACGCAGTCCGCGTCGATCCCGTGCGGTAGACGGTCGACGAAAACCATCGGCAAACCATTTGCTCGTTCGCGTTCCAAATATGCATGATCGCCTGCGGTCGGAGTGAGCACAAGACCATCGACGCGCCTGGAAGACAATGCACGAACCAAATCCCACTCGCGCTGCGGATCCTCGCGCACGCTGGCGCTCAGCACCGCAACCTGATGCAACCGCGCAACATCTTCAACACCTGCATGCACAGCGGATGAGAACTCGTTCGAGACATCTTCGATCATCAAGCCGATGGTGGAGGTGCGTCGATCCGATCTGCGGAGGTTGCTGGCCGTGAGATCAGGACGGTAATCGAGATCTGCGGCCGCCGACTCAACTTTCGTGACGAGTTCAGGGGAAACGCCCACTTCGTGGTTGACCACTCGAGACACAGTTTTCAGGCTCACCCCGGCCCGAGCGGCAACATCTTTCATAGTGGGCCGAGTGTGAATTGCGCGAGGAGCTGCATTTTGGGGCTTGAGGTCCCCCCCTAGGTCCATAACGGTGTCATCACGACTGGTCACATCCATCCCAAAGTCCTTGACACCACCCATGGAGACACAATAGACATACCTTGACAACGTTGTCAGGACTACCTGAAATCGTCGAGGATCACGGTCAGCACGTTCAATCTGGTACCAGATCTGGGCACCCGCCCGGCAACGGTTCCGTAACGGATTGGGCGCGTGGACTAGCACTCAAGGCAACTTGGGCCTAGACATGACCATGACCCTCGGGTCACCATCAATCACCCTTCGAAGGGAATACACATGTTCAACCGCGGAAAGCGTGGACGCGCATTTGCTGGAATCGCAGCAATCGGTGCGCTGTCCTTGACTCTGGCGGCCTGTGGCGGCGGAGACTCAGAAGAGTCAACCGACGCAGCAGCCACCACTGAGACCAGTGCAGAGGCTGAGGCCGGTGCAGAAGGCGGCGAGCTCGTAGCCGTTTCGCTCATCACCAAGGACTCAACCAACCCATTCTTCGTCGCCATGCAAGAAGGCGCGAAGCAAGCAGCAGCTGAGGCTGGCGTTGACCTCACGGTCGGTTCCGGCTCCAGTGAAGGCGACGATCAGGGCCAGATTGCCCTGATTGAGAACGCCATCTCTCAGGGCCAAGCAGGCATCCTGATCACCCCGATGTCGGTTAACGTCAACGACGCAATCGCAAAGGCCCGCGCAGCCGGCCTCTACGTCATTGCTCTTGACACCCCGACCGATCCCCCGGACGCGGTAGACATCACCTTCGCAACAGACAACTGCCTCGCAGGTGAGGCAATTGGCCAGTGGGCAGCAGGCAAGCTCAATGGCGAGAAGGCAACCATCGCCCGTCTGGTCATCTTCAATGACCGCATGGTCTCGGTTGACTACTGCCGCGACAACGGATTCCTCCGTGGCATGGGCATCGACATCAAGGATCTGACGATCATGGGTGACGAAGATGCAACGGGCTCCTACACAACTGGTGCAGGTGGCGAGTACGAGATCGTGTGTCTCGAAGCAACCGGCGCTAACGAAGAAGGCGGCCGTACGGGCATGGAGACATGCCTCTCCAAGAATCCTGACATCAACGTCGTCTACACGATCAACGAGCCGACCGCATTCGGTGCAGCTGCTGCACTGAAGGCTGCTGGCAAGACGATCGGCACCGACGTCATCATTGTCTCGGTTGACGGCGGACTCGCCGGCGTCCAGGCAGTGCAGGCCGGAGACATCCAGGCCACCTCGCAGCAGTACCCGCTGAAGATGGCCTCGCTCGGCGTAGCGGCAATCAAGGCGATCGCTGATGGCGGCGCACCGCCGACGAACACGTCAGCTGACGGTACGTTCTTCGACACCGGCGTCGTTCTGTGCACCGAAGATCCTCAGGACACGGTTACCGCCGCTCCTCAGGAAAACGCACAGTTCTGCATCGACAACGCTTGGGGCTAAACCCTCTAGCGTGTGAGTGTCCTGAGGGGCAGTGGCTTGAAAGAGCTGCTGCCCCTCAGCACTTACTAGGTACACGCTCAACTGAACAGCACGTTTAAAAGCACAACCGCGACAATTAAGTCCTAAAAAAAGACATGTGCGTTTCGCGAATTGTCCGTAGACTGCGATGCCACAAGGACCGCATCCATCTGGAGGTTTGACGGTGAGCGATTCCGCTGCCCCGCAACATGATCTTGCTGAGGAATTCAGCAGTCGCACTTCTCCCATGCAGAAGATCCAGTCGACATTGCATAGGTACCCGTACCTCAGCCCGCTGATCGTGCTGATCGCAGCAATGATCATCTTCACGCTGCTCAATGAGCGGTTCCTCCTGCCGAACAACCTGTCGCTGATGACCCAGCAGACGGTTATCGTGGGAACGCTCGCCATCGCGCAGACGCTGGTCATCTTGACAGCGGGCATCGACCTGAGCATCGGCGCGATCATGGTCTTGGGCCAGATGGTCATGGCGAACTTGGCAGTTTCTGCAGGCGCATCAAACGTGCTGCCAATCGCGGGTCAATCGCCGGTCGTCGCAATCATCCTCGGCATATTGGTGGCGATGTTGGCCGGTGCCGTCAACGGCTTCTTAATCGTCAAACTCAGCCTGCCGCCCTTCATCGTGACCTTGGGCACCCTCAGTATTTTCACCGCGCTGACCCTGATCCTGTTCAAGGCGCGCACCATTCAGGGGCCAGAGATTCCCGACCTTTTGAAGGTCATGGGCAACGCATTTTCCATCGGCCCATTCCAGATCATGTATGGCGTCATCGTCATGCTGGTCTTGTATGCAATTTTCGCGTACATCTTGCGTAGCACCGCATGGGGAACACACATCTACGCCGTTGGTGACGACCCGCAGGCAGCCGAACTCTCCGGTATCAACACCAAGCGCGTTCTCTTCAGCGTCTACGTGGTGTCCGGTCTGATCATCGGCATCGCCGCATGGATCACCATCGGCCGCGTCGGTTCAGCAAGTCCTAACGTGGCTCCAAATATCAACCTCGACACCATCACCGCCGTGGTGATCGGTGGCACCTCGCTCTTCGGCGGTCGCGGCACCATGATTGGAACTCTCCTGGGAGCGCTGATCGTTACCGTCGTGGAGAACGGCCTCGCATTGGCCGGTCTCGATCAGGCCTACCGCGTTTTGGCAATCGGCGTCCTTGTGATTGCCGCTGTCGCCCTTGACCAATGGATTAGGAGAGTGAAGTCATGACCGACGTCCAACCAGTCCTCAGCGGACACAACCTCGTCAAGACCTTCGGCAAGGTTGTTGGTCTGAACGGTGCAAACCTTGAGCTCTACCCAGGCGAGGTGCTCGCTGTGATCGGCGACAACGGTGCCGGCAAGTCGACACTCATCAAGTGCTTCTCCGGTGCACATATCCCCGACTCCGGTGAAATGTTCATTGGCGGGGAGAGCGTTACCTTCAAGAGCACCCAAGAGGCCCGCCAGCACGGGGTTGAGACGGTGTTCCAGACCCTCGCGGTCTCACCAGCCCTCGACATTGCGAGCAACCTGTACCTCGGCCGCGAAGTGCGCAAGCCCGGCTTTGTGGGCAAGGTGTTCCGCACCCTCGATAAGAAGGGAATGCGGGCAGCATCCAAGCAGCACCTGAGCGATCTGGGGATCGGCACCATCCAGAACATCACCCAGGCTGTGGAGACGCTCTCTGGCGGTCAGCGTCAGGCTGTGGCAGTTGCTCGCGCGGCTGCTTTCGGCAGCCAGGTGATCATTCTTGATGAGCCCACCGCAGCACTCGGTGTTCGTGAGTCCGCTCGCGTGCTCCAACTGGTGAAGGACCTTCGCGATCGCGGAATGCCCGTCATCTTGATCTCGCACAACATGCCGCAGGTATTCGAGGTTGCTGACCGCATTCACGTGCAGCGTCTTGGTCGCCGCGCAGCTGTTATCACTCCGCAAACGCACACCATGAACGACGCTGTAGCGATCATGACCGGTGCACTCACTGTGGATGAAGCCGATCAAACGCTCGGGCCGGTGGGCGCCGCAGCTTAGAAGTTCGGTGAAGGAAAGTCTCAGCTATACAGAGCCGGTCGGGCAGGAAGCCTGATCGGCTCTGTTGCTTTCGACGTGAGCGCGCGCACTGCAGCCTCCGCTGTCACAGCGGCGGCGTAGCCATCCCACGTGGTCGGACCGGTCACGTGATTGTTGGCTATCCCATCGATCCAACTCTGCATCTGACGCAGGTACGCGTCGCTAAACCGGTCTGTCCAAATTCCAGCGATGGCGCTGCCGCGCCGCCCACCGCGCGCTGACTCGATGAAGGAGCCGTTGCCCAAGTCGATGGTGCCTTCACTGGCAACAACCTCGCAGCGGACCTCGTATCCGTACTGGCAGTTGGTGAACGATTCCACCTCGACCACGACTCCTGATTCCGTGGTGAACAGCACCAGCATGGGATCGAGCACCCCGGCGCCGACTTTCGGTGTGGGCCGGCCTGCAACGATCGTGACGCTCGCATACTCCTCGCCGAGCAGCCACCGATTGATGTCAATTTCATGGACCACTGAGTTGGACAAAATCACCGCGGAGTCCTGTACGTAAGGGGCCTGCGGGTTGCGGTGCACGCAGTGCAGCAGGAGTGCCTCGCCCACCGCGCCGGAGTCCAGTTCAGCCTTGAGCTGCACGTAGCCTGGATCGAACCGGCGCATGAATCCCAGTTGAATCCGGCGGTGACCTAGAGCAATTTCGGCATCCATCACCCGTTGGGCTTCGGCAACAGTGGGGGCCAGCGGCTTTTCACACAACACCCATTTGCCGTTGTGCAGGGCAGCAATTGTTTGGTTTGCGTGCATGGCATCGGGGGATGCGATCACGATGGCGTCGACCTCGGGTGAATCGACGACCGCCTCGAAAGAGGGGTAGGCGACGGCCCCGATCTCCGCCCCTAGATCAAGTGCTCTTTGGGTGTCGAAGTCGTAAACGGCGGTCACTTCAGCCCCGCTTACCGCGTGTTGCAGATTGCGTGCGTGCGTTGTGCCGATATTCCCGGTTCCAATGACGCCCACCCGAATGCTCATGGCTCAAACCCTAGTGATCGCGGCTGAACGGGAGGCCGCCCAGACGGGTAGGGTCAGCGTTCGTGAGCAACCAGGAGCAGATCAACGTAGGCGTCATCGGGGCCGGCTGGATGGGGCATGTGCACGCTCGTGCTTACTCCCGTATGCGTCATCATTTTCCATCGGGCGGTCGCACTCCGGTGGTCATTGCTGTTGCGGATTCAGTGCCCGCGCAGGTCGATGATTTCGTGGCCCGGCACGGTGTTGAGACGACCTATTCCGATTGGCGTGATCTGGTTGCCGATCCTCGCATCGAGGCGATCAGTGTGACCGCCCCCAACTTTCTGCACCGCGAAATCGGTACTGCCGTTGCCGCCGCCGGCAAGCACCTCTGGATAGAAAAGCCGGTAGGTCTTGATGCACCCGATGCTGAAGCAGTTGCCGCAGCAGTTGCTGCTGCCGGTGTGGTTTCCACTGTCGGTTTCAACTACCGGCACGTGCCGGCCGTGATGCGTGCTCGCGATCTGATTCGCAATGGCGCAATCGGTCGACCCACGCACGCACGCATCAGTTTGCTCACCGACTACGCAGCGCATCCGGGTGGTCCGCTCTCTTGGCGCTACACCCTCGAGCGTGGTGGTCGGGGAATCCTCGGCGACCTCGCATCTCATGGCATCGACCTCGCGCGTTTCCTGCTCGGAGACCTTGACGATGTTGTCTCAATCACCGAAACATTTATTCCGCAGCGCCCCGTTGTTGATGCCGGCTCTAGCCACTACTCCATCGCCGACCCGAACGATCCGAACGTGACCATGGGCGAGGTGGAAAATGAGGACTACGTCGCTTGCCTCATGCGCACCTTGTCCGGAGTCTCCGTGATGATGGAGTCGAGTCGGGCAGCTGTGGGCGATCAGAACCATTACGTATTTGAGGTGCACGGCACCGGCGGTCTGGTGCGCTGGGATTTTCGCAGGTCAGATGAGCTCGATGTCTCCAGCGGCGATGAATACGCGAACCAACCCACCATCACCTCTTTCTCTGGCCCTGGTGATGG
>JBIISH010000270.1:0-2974 GCA_044341115.1 Candidatus Nanopelagicales bacterium | reverse complement strand
CAATCTTGGCCACGAATACATCGTCGCTCTCAGTCACCGATATTTCGGTGGCTACCAGTCGTCCTTCCCGGGTAGTCGGCCTACATTTTTTTAACCCAGCGCCGGTACAAGCTTTCGTTGAAATTGTGCGAA
This sequence comes from Candidatus Nanopelagicales bacterium, assembly GCA_044341115.1. Classification (GTDB taxonomy): domain Bacteria; phylum Actinomycetota; class Actinomycetes; order S36-B12; family S36-B12; genus CAIXFB01. The sequence continues at coordinate 2,842 of JBIISH010000270.1, read as the reverse complement.
CGGTTGTATCCGACACCGAGGTCATTTCGAGTGTCATGGAATTTGCGAAATCGCTGGGCAAGGAACCAGTTGTAGTGGGTGACCGAGCAGGCTTCATCGCGAATGCATTGCTTTTCGGTTATCTCAACCACGCTGCCAGCATGTACGAGCAGCAATATGCCTCGCGCGAAGATATAGATGCGGCGATGAAACTCGGGTGTGGACTGCCCATGGGTCCGTTGGCCCTTCTTGACTTAATCGGTTTGGACACCGCCTACGAAATCCTCGACACCATGTACAAGGAAGGGCGGGATCGGCTGCATGCGCCGACTCCGATTCTGAAGCACTTGGTTTCTGCCGGATTGCGTGGTCGCAAATCCGGACGTGGTTTCTACACATATGCAGCCCCTGGATCGTCATCGATCGTTTCTGATTCGGGATTGCAGGGCGATTCACCTGAGCACAGTGGTTCGGTGCGCACAATTGATTCGGTGGGTGTAGTTGGATCAGGGACGATGGCCAGTGGAATCGTTGAGGTGTTCGCTCGTGCTGGTCTACCCGTAACAGTCAATGCCCGCACCACTGAAAAGGTAGAGGCGCTCACCCAGCGGGTGGCTTCTTCCCTCGATCGAGCCGTAGCAAAAGGGCGGCTGGATGAGATTGAGCGTGGGCAGATTCTGGCTCGAATTTCTGGTTCTACTCAGATCTTGGACCTCGGCTCGTGTGATCTCGTGGTTGAGGCAGTCATTGAAGACGTCGACGTGAAGACGTCCTTGTTCAGGGAACTTGACCAAGCACTCAAGCCTGGTGCCATCTTGGCCACAACCACCTCAAGTCTTCCAGTGATTGAACTTGCAGCGGCCACGTCTCGGCCGGGTGATGTGGTTGGCCTGCACTTCTTCAACCCTGCTGCGGTGATGAACCTTGTTGAGGTTGTGCACACGGTGGCCACTGACCCTGAGGTCACAAGAACCGCCCTGGCCGTTGTGGAGCGCATTGGAAAACATGCGGTGCAGTGCGGAGATCGCGCTGGTTTCATCGTGAATGCGTTGCTCTTCCCCTACCTCAATGACGCTGCACGCATGGCTGAGGCGAACTACGCAACCCCCGACGACATCGATCTTGCGATGAAGCGTGGGTGCGGCTATCCGATGGGGCCCTTTGAGCTGATGGATGTGGTCGGTCTTGACGTGACGTTGGCGATTCAGCAAACCCTGTATCGCGAATTTCGGGAACCAGGATTTGCTCCAGCTCCAGGCCTTGAGCACCTCGTGACGGCGGGATTCCTCGGCCGCAAAAGCGGTCGCGGTTTCCGAACGCACGGGTGAACTGAATGGGTAGGAAGAATCGGCGCCAACCGAACCCTGAACGAGGCACGCCAGTGAGCAATACGGCGGTCGAGGAGCACGCGGATGGCGATTGGCTGGTGCGCCGGATCACTGGTTCAGCGTCAGTGAAAACCTATCGCTGCCCCGGGTGCGACCATGAGATCCGACCGGCCACCCCGCACGTTGTCGCCTGGCTTGCCGATGACCCTCGCGGGGCCGAGGAACGTAGGCATTGGCATACCCCGTGTTGGTCAGCCCGCGGACGTCGAGGACCGAAGCGGTGAAAATTAGTGCAAACAGTGTGCTCCCAGCCCGTCGCGAAGCGATTGAGCTAGTTACCTCGGATGGTCTAGCACTCGTTGGCGAGTTGGCGTTGCCTCTTGATTCCGATCCGGTCGCGACCATTATTTGCGTGCACCCGCTCCCTACGCATGGCGGGATGATGGACAGTCATGTGCTGCGAAAAATGTCGTGGCGGTTGCCAGCACTCGCCAACGTCGCAGTCTTGCGGTTCAACACTCGAGGAACAACGAGTGCAGCCGGTACCAGCGAGGGCACCTTTGACGAGAGTCGTGGCGAGGGCCTCGATCTCCAGGCGGCCGTTTCCTGGGCGGTTGCTCGCGGGTTAACGAACCTTTGGTTAGTGGGATGGTCCTTTGGAACCGATGTGGTTCTCCGGCACGGGGATATCGATCCAGTGCGCGGTGCGATCTTGCTCTCACCGCCTCTGCGATTTACCTTGGTTGAGGAATTGAAACGATGGAATGGCAGCCCTCGAAAGGTGACTGCACTGGTACCAGAGAACGACGATTTTCTGCCACCAGAGCCTGCTCGCGCTGCATTTTCGGTAGTGCCGGATCTCGAAGTTGTTGAAATTGTCGAGGCTGGACATCTGTGGGTCGGTGAAAAATTTGTGGCCCGGGTGCTCAGCGAAATTGTGCAGCGCGTCAATCCCGCGGCCTATCCGTTGCCTGCGGAGTGGGACGGTCCCATGGAGAAATGGAGCGATCTGTGATGGAGCTGCATATCCGAGATGAAGGAGTAGGGCCAGCGATCGTGCTGTTGCACGCCTTCCCGTGCGATGGATCGATGTGGGACGCCCAGGCGGCAGCGCTACGAGATGCTGGTTGGCGCACTCTCGTGCCTGACCTGCCGGGTTTTGGCGAGTCCGCGTTGCCGCCTGGCGACCCAGACCTAGAAGGTGTCGCCAGCATCGTGGCAGATGCGATAGCGGCGCGCGGGGTCGATCGATATTTCCTCGGCGGCCTATCCCTAGGTGGATACCTGAGCATGGCGTGGCTGCGCGTTCGACCACAGCCTGTGCTTGGTCTGTTGTTATGCGATACGAAGGCATCTGCCGACGGTGAAGCTGCCATGCACAATCGTGAGCGGATTGCCCGCGAGGTGCTGGAAAATCCCAGCGAATCCGGCGACATCTTGGCGGAGGCGATGATGCAAGCTTTGCTGGCCGAGGATTCGCTTGCCGACGAACGCATCGTGCACAGAGTTACCTAGTGGCTAGATTCGGCAGCCCC
>JBIISH010000138.1:0-5234 GCA_044341115.1 Candidatus Nanopelagicales bacterium | reverse complement strand
CCCTGCTGGCACAGCGCGATCCATGAGCACGGGTCGATTTGCAATGCTCATTGCAGATGCTCGACGCACCTCTCTTGAAGAAGTGGGCCCCGGTGATGAGGGCAGGCTCTTCTACCAACTGCCCGTCCACAAGCGAGTGATCATCATGCTCGGTGGCCCGCTGATGAACCTCGCACTGGCATTTGTGCTTTTTGCAATCGTTCTCGTAGGCATCGGGCTTCCCCAGCCGACTTTGCAGGTTGACGCCGTTGTCCCGTGCACGCCCTCTATCACCCAGCCAAGCGGTGAAACCCTCCCCTCCGGTAGTTGCCCAGCAGGCACTGCACCTACTCCAGCCGCCGAGGCAGGCCTCTTGCCCTCAGACACCATCGTGTCTGTGGGATCAGTCCAGGCATCAACATGGGAAGACGTAAGTTCTTGGATTAGATCCCAAGGTGGGGTCCAAACCACGGTCACAGTGGATCGTGATGGTCAGATTTTACAATTGCCGATCACGATTGCCACGGCGGATCGTCCGGTTGTTGATGCAGAAGGTCAACCAACTGGAGAGGTTGAATCCGTTGGCTTCTTGGGAATGCGGCCGGCGTTTGAATATGTCGGACTCCCCGCCACTGCGGTGCCCGGTTACATGTGGGACATCACGGTGCGATCTGCAGCGGCTCTTGTGACCCTGCCTGTCCGCCTCTATGAACTTGTCACAGAGACCCTGATCGGTGGGCAGGAGCGCGATATCGACGGCCCCGTGAGTGTGGTGGGAGCAAGCCGGCTGGGCGGAGAAATTGTCGCCATGGATGAGCCAATTGCAGGAAAATTTGCAACCTTCTTGGGTCTCATCGCGTCGTTGAATCTTTTCCTCTTCTTATTCAACCTACTTCCGATCCTGCCTCTTGATGGCGGGCACGTAGCCGGGGCACTGTATGAAGGCAGTCGCCGACAGGTTGCCAAAGTCCGACGCAAACCCGACCCAGGACCGGTCGATGTCGCTCGATTGCTGCCGGTGGCCTACGTCGTTGCTGGCATTTTGTTGATCGCAGGTGTGATCGTTATTTGGGCCGATCTGATTAAGCCGATCTCTCTGGGCTGAATCTCAGGGCGCCATGAGGCTGAAGCCGACTTAAGCCTTCATAATGGGGTAGTGAGTATCGATCTGGGAATGCCGGCAAGTCCGCCTCCTACTGTCGCCCCGCGTAGGCACACGAGGCAGTTGCTCCTTAAGCACCCCACTCACCCTGTGCTGGTCGGCGGAGGCGCACCCATCAGCGTCCAATCCATGTGCACGACCCTCACATCCGACATCAACTCAACCCTCCAGCAAATCGCCGAGCTCACTGCAGCCGGTTGCCAGATAGTGCGGGTTGCTGTGCCGTCCCAAGATGATGCAGATGCTCTTCCCGCGATCGCTCGCAAGTCTGGGATTCCCGTCATCGCAGATATCCACTTCCAGCCTAAGTACGTATTCGCAGCCATGGAAGCCGGTTGCGCTGCAGTGCGAGTTAACCCCGGAAACATCAAAGCATTCGATGACAAGGTCGGTGAAATCGCGCGAGCTGCCAAAGACACCGGCACCCCGATTCGGATCGGAGTAAACGCGGGTTCACTCGATAAGAGGCTGCTCGCTAAGTACGGCAAGGCCACGCCAGAAGCGCTCGTTGAGTCAGCGCTCTGGGAGGCGTCGCTTTTTGAAGAGCATGATTTCCGCGACATCAAGATCTCCGTCAAGCATCACGATCCAGTCATCATGATGCAGGCCTACATGCTGCTATCTGAACAATGTGACTACCCACTCCACTTGGGTGTAACCGAGGCCGGTCCCACGTTCCAAGGAACCATCAAGTCCGCTGTTGCCTTCGGTGGCCTTCTGTCCCGAGGAATTGGCGACACCATCCGTGTTTCGCTGTCGGCACCGCCCGTCGAAGAAGTGAAAGTCGGCATGCAAATTCTTGAATCGCTCAATCTTCGGCAGCGCGGCCTAGAAATCGTGTCATGTCCCTCATGTGGTCGGGCTCAGGTGGATGTTTACACACTTGCTGAGCAGGTAACTGCGGGCCTTGAAGGTCTTGAGGTGCCACTTCGAGTCGCGGTGATGGGTTGCGTGGTCAACGGGCCAGGCGAGGCGCGTGAGGCTGATCTCGGTGTGGCTTCCGGCAACGGCAAAGGTCAGATTTTTGTCAAGGGTGAGGTCATCAAGACGGTGCCGGAATCCCAAATCGTGGAAACCCTCATCGAAGAAGCCATGAAGCTTGCAGAATCTATGGCTGGCCAGACGGGCGAGCCCGTCGTGACAACTTCCTAATCCGTCGTCACGTAAGTAAAAAGATGGATGCCACAACATGGGAGTAGTCCGTCCGCTGGTGCCGAGTGATCTGCCCAGCCTCCTTGCGCTGATCGAGGAAAACCCGGTCACGAACTGCTTTGTTGCAGGCAGAGTTGCAGTCGCTGGCGTTGACCCTTGGCGCCTTGGCGGAGACATGTGGGGCTACCTTGAAGATGGCTGCGTCACGTCTGCCGTGTACCTCGGAGCGAATTTGGTGCCGATCTCGACCACTCCGGAGTCGCGTGCGGCGTTTGCCGACAGATTAAGGCCAGGACCGCGGCGCTGTTCTTCCTTCGTCGGTCCGTCCCATGAAGTGCTCGACCTCTGGCGCCTATTGGAACCGGCGTGGGGACCTGCGCGAGAGGTCAGGAATGTGCAGCCATTCCTGACAATCGGCACAGACTCGCACCTGCCGCAAGATCCGCAGGTGCGCGCCGCGAGATCATCCGATCTCGACCTACTCCTGCCTGCCTGTATCGACATGTTCACAGAAGAAGTTGGCATCTCACCCATAGCTTCGGGGAGTCACTATGCCTACCGGGCTCGGGTCGAGCAGCTGATCGAAACTGGTCGAGCATTTGTTCGAATAGTGGGTGGTCAGGTGGAATTCAAAGCAGAAGTGGGGGCAGCAACTTCCACAGCGTGTCAGTTGCAGGGGGTGTGGGTGGCTCCGAGTTTGCGCGGAACCGGTCTAGCCGAACCGGGGATGTCTGCCACCGTTGCCCTCGTCAGGGCCAAGATCGCCCCGGTGGTCAGTTTGTACGTAAACGAGTTCAACACTCCCGCTCGAAAAACCTATGCCGCTGTGGGCTTTGAGGAGAAAGCAACCTTTGCCACGGTGCTGTTCTAGCGTGCTCGCTATCCTGCACCTGAGGAAGGTCCATCCACAACTATTGATGAGGTGCCCTGCGTGATCACCCGGATGTCGAGTCTTTTCGTTCGTACTCTTCGAGATGACCCGGCCGACGCAGAGGTGCCCAGTCATCGTCTGCTCGTGCGGGCGGGTTACGTTCGCCGCATTGCACCGGGTGTCTTTTCCTGGTTGCCACTGGGGTACATGGTCTATCGCAATGTGGAGCGAATCGTCCGTGCCGAAATGGACAAGGCCGGATTCCAAGAGGTGCATTTTCCTGCGCTCTTGCCTCGGGAACCGTATGAGTCGACAGGCCGTTGGACGGAGTACGGAGATAACCTCTTTCGTCTTCAAGATCGCAAAGGTGGTGACTACTTACTTGGACCTACCCATGAAGAAATGTTCACCCTGATGGTGAAGGGCGAATACTCTTCGCACAAGGATTTGCCGTTGGTGATTTATCAGATCCAAACCAAATTCCGCGACGAAGCCAGGCCCAGGGCTGGTATCTTGCGCGGCCGCGAATTTGTCATGAAGGACTCCTACTCATTCGATGTGGATGATGCTGGTTTGCGTGCCTCTTACCTCAGGCACCGCGATGCTTATGTGTCGACCTTTGATCGACTTGGCCTCGAATACGTGATCGTGTCGGCCACTTCAGGAGCAATGGGTGGCTCTGCGAGCGAGGAATTTCTAGCTCCTACTGAATCTGGCGAAGACACCTACGTTCGTTGTACGGCGTGTGATTTTGCTGCGAATGTGGAGGCGATGGTCACACCCGTGCCCCCCGTAAGTGACGCATCTGGGGTGCCAGCTGCCCATGTTGAACAAACACCCGACACTCCCACGATTGCCTCGCTCGTTGACGTTTCCAATGCGCGAGCTGATCTCCGCCGCCCTGACCGAGATTGGTCTGCTGAAGACACCCTAAAAAATGTTGTCTTCATGTTGACCGATGTTGACGGGGGTCGTCGCCCGCTTGCAATTGGGCTACCGGGTGATCGCGACGTTGATATAAAGCGTCTCGAGGCTGCCGTTCAACCCGCCACGGTTGAGCCTTTTGAGGAGTCAGATTTCACTCGTCACCGTGAACTTGTCAAGGGTTACATCGGTCCGGGTGCACTCGGCGAGACAGGCACTTCTGGGATTAAGTATCTACTCGATCCGCGAGTCGTTGCTGGCACGCGCTGGGTTACCGGCGCTAATTCGGCTGGGCAACATGTCTACGACCTCGTCGCAGGCAGAGACTTTTCCGCCGACGGTGTCATTGATGTAGCTGAGGTGCGCGAGGGCGATGCATGTGGCTTATGCGGTGCTCCGGTCACGTTGGCTCGAGGCATCGAAATTGGTCACATCTTCCAACTCGGCCGCAAATACGCAGAGGCGCTTGGTCTTAAAGTTCAAGCTGAAAATGGTGAATTGGTAACCGTGACGATGGGCTCCTACGGGATCGGCGTTTCACGGGCAGTCGCTGCGATTGCGGAACAGCATGTAGATGACAAGGGACTTGTTTGGCCGCGCGAGGTAGCACCAGCAGATGTACACATAGTTGCCACTGGTAAAGCGGATGAGCCCTTTGAGTTTGCCGAGACCCTGTCCGAGGAACTAGATCGCCGGGGAGTTCGCGTCATTCTTGATGATCGGCGTGGGGTTTCACCCGGCGTGAAGTTCAACGACAGTGAACTCATGGGTGTGCCAACAATCGTGATAGTCGGACGTGGCCTGGTTGATGGATTGATCGAGGTCAAGGATCGGGCAACGGGAGAGCGCGTGGATATCCCGGTTGCGTCGATCACTGACTATCTTGTTGATTTAGTGCGGGGGTGAGGTTTGGGTGAGCGTGTCGAAAATTCGTGTCGATGCGGTCATCTTCGATTGGGGAGGAACCCTCACTCCGTGGCACGACATCGACCTGGAAGCTCAGTGGTACGCGTATGCAGAAAATTGGGATCCGGTACATGCGCGTTCGTTGGCAAAACGCTTGTGTGCAGCTGAATTGGATAGATGGAGAGGTCAGCGCGAATCTGCTGGGGCAAAGAGTACAGGCACTTTGGACCAGATATTCCT
>JBIISH010000032.1:0-10716 GCA_044341115.1 Candidatus Nanopelagicales bacterium | reverse complement strand
ATTGGTGAGCACGATTTCGTAGGGGGCACCTTCTTGACCTGGGAAGCGATCGCGCAAAACCTCACCGGCTTGGGCCACCGGACTATCGGAGGGAAGTGCTCGATCATCGACCTGGCCAAAGACCGCATTAAGTGCAGGCGATGCGACCACGAGCAACACAGCGATGGTGGCGATGAGCACGGGCCAGGGTCGTTTCATTACGAAGCGCGCAATGTTCGCCCAGGCGCCAGAGTCCTTGGGAGCCAGATCCCCTGGTCGCACCTTCCACTTGTTCACTCTCGGCCCCAGGATCGCCAGCAATGCGGGCAGGGCGGTGAGTGAGCCAACAACAGCGAGTAGAGAGACGGAGATACCCGCGTAAGCAAAAGACTTCAGGAAGAACTGCGGGAAAAAGAGCAGGGATGCCAATGTGATGGCCACGGTGATGCCAGATACGAGGACCGTCTTGCCAGCAGTGCGAACTGTCGTGAACACGGCATCGTCGGTGGTCGCACCCTTTGCAAGTTCCTCACGGAATCGATTGATCATGAGTAGGGAGTAATCGATCCCCAGTGCAAGGCCGAGACCAGTGATCAAGTTGAGTGCAAAGACCGAACCCTCTGTGAATTTCGTGATGATAAACAGAACGAAGAACGAGCCGAGAATCGATCCCGCGGCCACGAGGAATGGCAGCCCTGCTGAAACCACGGAGCCAAAAACGAAAAGTAAAAGAACAATGGTGATCGGAATCGCGATGGCTTCAGCCCTGGCGAGATCACCGGTGATGGTGCTGGTGAATTCATTACCAATGACTGCCCCACCGAAGGGGTAGACAATCAAATCACCTTGTTCACCAGAAAACTCAGACGTGATCGTCTCACCCAGTGTGATGAGATCGGCATCTTCTTCCGCATAAATCAGAACCTGACCGGTGCGGTCGTCACTGCCGCGCAACTGCTCGGGCTGACCCGAGGTCCAGAAAGAGACGACACTTTCGACGCCGTCGATGGCAGCGATTTCATCGATGTATTCCTCGGCAGCTACGAATGCCTCGGGGGAGTCGATCGCAGATGCTGTCTCAACCGCCAGAACCACCACCGGGCTTTTGGCTCCGAATTCATCGGTGAGGATGATCGCAGCTCGCGCGGAGTCGCTGCCGGGATCCCCGAAGCCCTCACTTTCGAGCGAGGAGAAAACGCCAGCGCCGATCACACCGAATAGAGCTAGAGCTACCGCATATGCAATGAGTACTGGCCATTTGAATCGGGTGGTGAGACGGGCAATCCCTGCGAAAAAACCGCGTGGTTCCTCATGGTTCACGAGCGGGGACGACATAGCTTCAATTCTGTCAGACCCATGCTCCGATGATCGCGCCCATAGCGATCAGAGCCGCGATATCGCCGCCCACCTCGATGAGCCACACCTTCAATCCTTGGCCGGCAAAAAGTCTGTGCCCCAGTGAAGTTGCGGCCGCGAAGCCAACTCCGACGAACAGGCCGATGAGAGCACCGCCAGCAAGGCCAACGTCAACCCCGGCCAGCCGCGCCCAACCGATCACAACTGCGAGGCTGAAGGCCTGCACGAGCGATCCGATCAGGGTCAACCCGAAGGTGAGAGCCATCCCGCCCTCGGCACCCGGATCACCGCTCTTGCCGAGCGCGCGCCACCAGACGGGAAAGAAGGTTTTGGGTCCGAACCAGATAAATCCGATGATGAAAGCAGCAACAACGCTGACCAGAACGGCCGCAAGGTTGATGGAGGGAAGCACGCAGTCATGCTTCCACGGAAGTGAGTCAGAATGCGGAGCTCGCGTCGAAACTCACCGGAATAGTTTCGTAGCCGCGAATCACGTGTGATGGGTAGCGCGTGGGTGGGGCAGCGAGCGTGAAGGCAGGTGCTTTCTCGATGAGCGTGCTGATCCCGACTCGAGCCTCAAGTCGAGCGAGGGGCATACCTAAGCAAAAATGAATTCCTTCACCAAAGGCGAGATTTCTGGTGCCATCGCGATCCAAGACGAGCTCATCTGCGCGGTCAAATTCCCGTGGGTCTCTATTTGCAGATGCGAAAGACATCAACACTCGCGAACCAACCGGCAATTCGATCCCGTGCAGTTCGACTGGGCGAGTGGTAACCCGAGCAAGCCACTGCGCGGGCCCATCGAAGCGCAAAAACTCATCAATTGCGGTGGCGGACACTTGCCCGTTGTCGCCCAGAAGTTGTTCTGGTGCAACGGTTCCGGTCGCAAGAGCGTGCACCATGTTGCCCATCAAACTTGTGGTGGTCTCCATACCTGCGGCGATCAGTAACAGAGCAAGTCCTTGAATCTCTGACACCTTCATCATGCCTGCGTCGATACCAGCAGCGATATCACCGAAGGCATCGTCAGCGTATGCGTTTCCCTCACCTGGGTTGCGGCGAGTCCCCACCTGCTCAACCATGTAATCAACGAGTTCACTGCGTAATTGCGCGGCACGCGGTGATGGACCGGTTTCACCTGCCGGCCTGCTGAGCATTTCCAAGCCGGAGCGCATTGCCCAGTCGATGTCTGCATCTGGGATTCCAAGAATCCGAAAGATGGTGAGGATCGGCAAGCTTTGGGTGAACTGGGAGCCGAGATCAGCAGTTGGTTCCTTGATGAGTTCCGCGATCAATTCTTCCGCGCAGGCGCGCACCATCGGTTCGTACTCCTTAACGCGTTTGTTCATGAATCGCGCAGCGAGAACTTTTCGTACGGTGTCGTGATGAGGTGGGTCGAGTTCTTGAATGCTGCCTTCACCGAAAAACTGAACGTACTCACCGATTTCTACGCCCTGCGCGCTGGAAAACGTCTCCCAGTCGCGCAAACCTTGTTTGACGTCAGCGTGTCTCGACAGAACCCACACACCCTGCGGCTCGCAGTAGTAGAGCGGGTATTCGTCGCGCAAACGCTCGTAAAGCGGGTACGGATTTTCGTGGGCTTCGGGAGAAGTGGGATCGTAGAAGGCTTCATGCAGCACGGTGTTACTCATCGCGAATCACAAAACTCCAATCGAGATCAGCATCGACGCTGACCCCATGCTCATCGGTGATGCGGATTATGCCGGGTGCTGGGGTGCTGAGGTCGTGAACTTTGCCAAAGTTCTCGGGGGTTGGCACAACCGCCTGCAGAGTTCGAAGTGAAACGTCCTTGGTGGCATTGAAGTCTTTGGTGGTGGGAATTCCCTTATCTGCCAGACGATTTTCCCTGCTTGCAACGAGTCCTTCATGGAAGTAGGAACACACGTCTTCCACGCCTAACCGGCCGCGGTGCAATCCCTCCCACGGAATTTGGGTGCGTCCACCGTTGGATACCCAGAAAACGGTCGCGGGAAAATCACGTACGTCCTTCAGTGCGAGCCAGGTGTGACCCGGCACGCTCACTGCAGACCACCCGAGATGGTGTTCGTCTCCCTGCTGCACAACCATGATCAAGTCTTCATGGGCGATGGGAGTGGGGTAGCGCGAAAGATCAAGTTCCCCACCATCAGCCATCGGAATGTGATCGAGGTCAGTGAACTCTGCACCTACTTTGAGGACTTGGGTTTCACCGGCTTGTGGATCGGAAAAAATCCCGGTGAAAACACTGGACCAGCGTGCTGCGCCAGTGCTGATACGTGCTGTTCCCGGCGGGAGATAAGACAGGTCCAAGATCGGATGCGTGCCGTACGAGTAGGCGCCTTCGAGCCCGGAGATGGTGATCTCTTGGAAGAGGCCGTTTTGTCCGTCGCGCACACTGACTGTCTTCGTCACCTGCGCTCGAATGTCTTGGGCCTGGATGCTAAACGTGGCTGAAGACTCATTCGCATCAACGACTTTCCAGTTTCCACGGGCAACTTCTCCGTGCGCTGGGCCATCAGGTTGTGCACCGAATGGCAGGCACCAGAAGTCTCCGCGGAGAACATCCAGTAGCGGATCAATGCCTTGATGCGCTCCGGGCAGCCATGGCGCCAAGCTATAAGGGTTCTCGTCTTTTCCGTGCACGTGAAAATTCACAGGTGCAATGTGGTTTCCGCGAAGGGTCATCGCAGCAGAGACGGTGTCGCTGGAAATCATGAGGGAGGGTTCGCCGTGGACATCAATGAGCTGAACGTCGCTATTCATGGGTCCACACGTTAGTGGTGCAAGATGGTGTTGTGCAGGCGATGGTGATTGCAGGTCCGGCGGGTTCAGGGAAGACCACCCTCGCCGATGCGGTAGCGAAGAAGCTGGCTGCACCACATTTTGATTTCGACGTAGTCTCGGCCGGCGTTGTGGCCGCTACGCAAGCACTCCACCCAGAACTATCGGAGGAAGCAGTTCTTGTGGCGTGCAAAGAAGAGCGCTATGACGCATTGGCCGAAGCAATAAGGCAATGCGCTGATTCAACAGATCCCCTGGCCCCACCGTTGGTCATAGCCTCTGCACCCCTGAGCCAATACACGCAGGATCCGGATCTTTGGGCGGCCTGGTCAGCACAATGTGGATCTGCGACCTTCGTTGATCTTGTGTGGCTAGATCTAGATCCAACAGTTCGCTGGAATCGGATGCTGAACCGGAAGTCCAGTCGGGATCAGGCCTTGTTGGAGTCGGGGATCCGGCCATACCCTGCTCCACTCCCGGTAGTAGAGCACCGAGTGATCGATGCCAGCTGTCCCATGGCGGAGCGGGTCAGGCTGGCGTTAGCGCCTTTTGGTAACGATTAGGTAACGAGTATTTCATCGAACGGCAATGCGCTGTACTTTCGCACCACGCCGTGACATCGATTACCTAAGTGCGTACGCACAGTGACATCGTTGTCACAAGAGGGTTTCCCGTCCACGAGGTAAACAGAACGTGATGAGGAGGTGCGCATCCATGACGGTGTTGATTGTCAATCCAAACCCCGCATTCGATCGCACCATCACCATTCCCGAACTGATTCCTGGTGCGGTCATTCGTACTGTCGATGTGGAAACCACTGCTGGCGGCAAAGGCATAAATGTTGCTCGAGTACTGCGATCACTTGGGCAACCCGCACCTCTCCTGATTCCACTTGGGCGCGATGACAGTCCTCGCTATCAGGCACTTCTTGCTGAAGAAGGTGCCGATGCCAGCATCGTTGATGTTGCCGGACCTGTTCGCACAGCCAGCATTTACCTCGAGCTAACTCAACCTCGAGTGACCGTGATTAACGATGCCGGAACGCCCATCAGCAGCGCAGATTGGAATGCGGTCCATAACGCGATCTTGAATTTAGTAAACGCGGGCGATCTTGTGCTGATCATGGGAAGTTTCCCACCGGGACTGCAGCCCGATGCGCTGCCGTTCCTCGTGACCGCAGTTCGTGAGCGCGGTGCACACATCCTCTTGGATGTGAATCCGCAGTGGCTCGCCGCCAGCCTCGCAGCCGGACCCGATGTGGTCACACCGAACGTTGATGAGGCCGAAGCAGCTCTCGACGGTAGCTCCGCTCATCTCATGGACTCACACAACGACGACCCTGCAGAAGTGCGCGAACGCGCAATGCATGCAGCGCTTGAACTCTGCATACGTGGAGCGCAACGAGCGATCGTGACCGCCGGATCAGCCGGAGTTGCCATGGCAATTGCTGACCAGGTGTTCTGGGTCCCGGCATTTTCGATTGAACCGGTGAGCACAGTGGGTGCGGGAGATTCATTTGTCGCAGGTGTGGTGCACGAATGGATGAATGGCTCGATCGATGCCACACACGACGACGAATCACAGTGGCGTTCCGCTGTCCGTTTTGGTGTCGCAGCCTCAGCGAGTTCGTGCGAGCAGGTTCGTGCAGGCGGTATCGATCCGCAGCGTGTGCAGCAGCTACTGAATCAGGCCGCCGTGGGAGTTACCTCATGAATCGCCGGCCAGTTCGACTCGCTGACGTTGCCGAGGCAGCGGGAACAAGTACCAAGACCGCATCACGAGTGATCAACGGTGATACCCGAGTAGCAGAAGCAACCCGAGTTCGAGTCCTTGCGCAGGTTGATCAACTGGGATACCGGGTTGATGTCATGGCGCGCACGCTGCGCCGTGGGGTCGATGACACCGTCGGGGTAATCGTGCCGACCATTGGTGACCCATTCTTCGCGACCATGATCGAGGAAATTGAGCGGATTTCCTTGGATCGCGGCATCAGCGTTCTGATCGCGAGTAATTCACGTGATCCGGGCACCGAGCGCAAGGTGGTCGACGGACTATTGGCGCGGCGGGTTGCCGGAATGATCATCACGCCGTTCTCGACCGACTATGGATTCCTCACACACGTCAACACTCCAACAGTTTTCCTTGACCGCCACCCGCAAGGTCTCGAAGCCGGAGTTGTGCTCGTTGATGACTTCGCAGCTGCACAAAAGGCGGTACGACATTTAGCATCTTTCGGACACTCTCGGATAGCGATCGTCGTTGACGATCTTGAGATTGAGACCTCGCGCTTGCGTCGCGATGGATATGTCGCAGCACTGATCGACATGGGTCTGCCAGTGGATCCACAACTGCAACTCGTCGGTTGCACCGATGCTGCTACCGCTGAGATGCGTACCCGAGAGTTGCTTTCACGGCCGTTTTGTCCGACTGCGATCCTCTCGGCACGCTCGGAAACCTCATTGGGTGTGGTGCGGGCATTGCATCTGTGTGATCGCACCGACATTGCGATGGTCTCGTTTGGTGATTTCGTGACCGCAGACATTTTGGACCCAGCCATCACCGTGCTCGATCACAATCCGCGCATTCTTGCTCGAATAGCGATGGAGCGGGTGCTTTCGCTGATGGATGGATCAAGTGAAGGAATCGCGGTTGATGATGTAGTGGATTTACAGTTGATCGCGCGCGGCTCGGGCGAAATATCTCCTCAAGAGCGCGAGGCAGTCGCATGAGCGCCAACACCGACCTTGTAATCGGCATTGATGTCGGTACCACATCAATGAAAGCCCACGCGTTTTCACTGGACGGCACGGTCATCGGCCGCGCGCAGCAGCCGACGTTGTGGCAAGTCGGCCATAACGGTCAAGCGGAAATCGATATCGATCTACTCGCAGACACAGCTATGCAGGTCATGGCTGATTCGGTACCCGAGAGTCATTCCCACGGTTCTGTCATTGGCATCGGGATTACCGGAATGGCGGAAACCGGCGTGCTGATTGACGCGCGGCTACGGCCGGTCATGCCGGCGATGGCGTGGTACGACGAGCGCGGCAAAGATGAGCTTGCCCAACTGCCCGCGGGTTTTTCGCAGGAATTCTCGGCAGCGACGGGGCTCGCCTTCAAAGCTGAGTGTTCATTCGCCAAATTGCTGTGGCGTTCCCGGCAGGGTGGAGAAGTGCCAGCAGGGGCTCGCTGGCTCAATGCGCTCGAATACATCGCCTTCCGGATGACTGGCATAACGATCACGGAACCATCACTTGCATCTCGCACTGGACTGCTTGAACAGGCCACTTCCACACCGTGGTTGCCAGCGCTTTCGATCATCGGTGCACACGACTCGTTGATCCCCGACATGCTCAATGCAGGAACCTCGATCGGTAACGTCTTGGAATCAGCCCCGCGCGCACTGCGTGGCGCTGCGGTGACGGTTGCCGGACACGATCACCTGGTCGGCGCAGTCGGAGCTGGAGCATTTGGCGCTGATGATCTATATGACTCGTGCGGCACCGCCGATGTGATTCTGCGATCGGTCTCTCGGGTTTTGACCAACGAGGAACGGACAACTCTGGTGAGCCGAGGGCTTAGTGCCGGCCGCCATTGTGTGCCCAATGCAACCGCGATTCTTGGAGCAACGCGCTCGGGACTTGTTCTTGGTCGCGTCCTTACGATGTTGGGTGCCAATGATCGAGAAGCGCGGCGGGCGATCGCCGATGCGTGGGGAGGTCCCGGTACCCACAGTTCTGAAGTGAGTGTCACTGAGCCGCCGGCTTGGACCAATGAAGTCACCATCTCACTACGCGGTGATGTATCGAGTTCTCAGGTGTGGGCGGCGGCGATGGAGTATGTACTTGGCGCAACGAGTGGCCTGGTCCACGCGGTCGACGACATCGCTGGCGAGTACCACGCCGCAGTGGCCGCAGGTGGCTGGGCGCGACTCGATGGTGTGTTCCGAGGCAAAGCATCTGTGATGCCGGGCCTACAAAGATTTGATGGCGAAGAGCCTGGTGCCCGTGGCGCCGCGGCACTGGCATGTCTTGCGGCGCGAGCGCCCACTGTTCCCCTTGCAGCCAATTTGGCAGCAAGTTTCGTAAGTCCCTCACACAAGGAGTTGGTTTCATGACCACGGCCACACCGCGCGACGAAGCAATCACGCTGTCGTCTATTGCGGATGACAACGGAACATTCGCGATCATTGCTTTTGATCAGCGCAACACGTTGCGCCGGATGTTCACCGCCGTTGGCATCGAAGCCACCGATCAAGACATGCGTGATGTCAAGGTTGAGGTCACGCGTGCACTCACCCCGGATGCAACGGGAATCTTGCTAGATCCCCAGCTCGGCGTTGGCGCAGTGCTCGAAGCAGGAGCACTTGACCCAACATGTGGTCTCTTGATCGCTGCAGAGCCCACCGACCGTGGTGATTTCGATGGTGAGCCACGCTCGTACCGAATCCCCGAGCAAGATGCGCTGTGGGTGAAGAACATGGGCGGCGACGCCGTCAAGGTACTCGTCATGATGAACCCGCAGCGTGAAGTGCGTGTGGGAGAGCCGGATATCACTGCAGAAACAGTCGAGTTGGTTCGGGGGATCGTTGAGGATTGCCGCGCAGCCGGGATCCCCTCAGTCATCGAGAACTTGATCTTCGCCCCACGTGGTGTTGAGAAGCTCACTCCGGAGCAGCGTGAACGCGCGATCATCTCTTCAGCTGAGCTGCTGACCGCGGTCAAGCCAGATCTGTTGAAGTTGGAGTACCCAGGCTCTGCCGAAGGCTGCCGTGCATTGGCCGATGTGCTCACTGTGCCGTGGGCAGTGCTCAGCGCGGGCGTTGACTTCGACATTTTCCAGGACGTCATTAAGGTCTCCTGCGACGAAGGCGGCGCATCTGGTTTCATTGCGGGCCGATCAGTGTGGAAGGAAGCAGTCGGAATGAACACCGCCGAGCGTGAAGTTTTCCTCAAGGACGTTGCTCGTCCACGTTTACTTACACTGCGTGAAGCCATTGACGGCCGCGCAACCCCATGGATGAACGGAGGCAAGTAGTTATGGCTTTACTAGAAGCGCGCGGGATCGTGCGCACATACGGCTCCGTTATAGCTCTCGACGGCGCTGACTTCGATGTTGAAGCTGGGCAAGTGACAGCTCTCATCGGTGACAACGGTGCCGGAAAGTCAACGCTGGTGAAGATTCTTTCGGGAACCGAGCAGGCTGAAGACGGGACTATTGCCCTCGATGGCAAGCAGGTGGACTTCTCCACTCCAGCCGATGCCCGTTCGGCCGGCATCGAGACGGTGTTCCAGGATCTGGCACTCTGCCCACACCTCGATCCGGTCAAGAACTTGTACCTCGGACGTGAAATCAAGCGGTCGGGTGTTCTTGGACTCCTTGGCTTCATGGATCGCAAGACGATGCGGGATCGCAGCATCGAGGCGTTCACTGATCTGGGCGCAACCGTACGCAAGCTCAATGAACCCGTGGGCACGATGTCCGGTGGCCAGAAGCAGAGCGTTGCTGTTGCGCGCTCTGCGGCCTGGGCCAACAAGATTATTTTCCTCGATGAGCCCACAGCCGCGTTGGGTGTGGTGCAAACCGAGAACGTTCTTGATCTGGTTCGTCGCGTCCGCGATAAGGGCATCGGAGTGGTCTTCATTAGCCACTCCATGCCCGAGGTTCTGAGCATCGCCGACACGGTGCAGGTCCTGCGCCGTGGACGCAGAATTGCCACCTTTAATGCAGCAGATTCCAATATCGAGGAATTGGTAGGAGCCATGACTGGCAAGTTTGACGAGGAGGCAGCATGAGCACTCCCATGAAGACAAGTGCTCGTGATGTTGAAGACATGGTGAAGAGTGGCGATGTCACGATCATCCAGCGCATCACACGCGTTCAGGCTCTACAGATCGTGCTGGTGCTTTTCGTCATTGTAATCTTGTTCTCGATTCTGGCACCGGATTCGTTCCTCACCGTGTTCAACCTCCGCTCGATCATGATGAACACCGCGATTTTCGCCGTTCTTGGTGTCGGTGCGACTTTTGTGATCATCACGGCTGGCATCGACCTGTCAATTGGCTCAGTACTAGTTTTCAGTTCGGTCATATCGGCGCAAGTAATGGGTAATCTCGGCGCTGAAGGTTGGACCACTTCCCTGATTGGACTTGGTGCCGCGCTCCTTGCTGGCGGTGCCTGGGGTTGGCTCAATGGTTTTCTGGTAGCCAAGGCAAAAGTGCCCGCGTTCATTGTGACGCTGGGAACCCTCGGAGCTGCTCTCGGTCTTGCACAGGTGATCACGGGAGGTATCGATCTCTACGAGATCCCCGTCGTAATGGTCGACACCGTTGGTTTCGGTAACCTTTTTGGTGAGCTACCCAATCTGGTGGTTATCGCGGCAGTGGTTGTGCTCCTCGGCGGTGTGCTCTTGCATATGACGCGATTTGGTCTGCTGACCTACGCGATCGGATCAAACCCAGAAGCGTGTCGTCGTGTCGGCGTCAAGGTTGACCGTCACCTGATTTGGGTCTACATCATTTCTGGAGTCACTGCAGGAATGGCGGGCTGGCTGAGCATCGCATTCTTCCAGCAGACCACCATTGGTGGTAACTCCATGAC
>JBIISH010000269.1:0-3019 GCA_044341115.1 Candidatus Nanopelagicales bacterium | reverse complement strand
AAAAGCTTCGAGACCGGGCAGGTGTTCTTGGCCTGCTCTGCGAGTTCTAGAAATTGCTCCGCGCTCATGCCGGGCGCCGTCCCTCGCGTGGTCAGATCTACTGCGGTGATGGCGAATCCGGTCTCGGTGGATTCAAGATGCACTACTGCTGAAGTCTCGACCTGCACTGCGCTCATGTCGGCGCCGGTTTCCTCAATCAGGTTTGCAAGGGACATCGAGAAGCACCCAGCGTGAGCAGCACCAAGCATCTGTTCGGGATTGGTGCCGGCTTCTTCCTCGACTCGCGCGGTGAGATTGAACGGGATAGTTGGCCCGGTGCGGCCCAACTGCATGGTGCCGGTACCGGTTGGGAGTGAACCGCTCCAGTGTGCTCGTGCGTGGTGCTTGGTCATGATTGCCCTCCTATGCTCATGTCATGGCTGCTGCTCAAGATCCTGGCATCGTCGTTGTGCCAGCTGAGGTGGAACCAATGCTCACTCAGGACCCGCTGGTGCAGGTTCGCGAAATGATCAAACCTGAACACTACGCCGAACCACTCGTCCTTCGGCACGTAACGTGCAAGCCCGGAAACTCCCAACCGCGCCGCGATGATGACCACGACGA
This sequence comes from Candidatus Nanopelagicales bacterium, assembly GCA_044341115.1. Classification (GTDB taxonomy): domain Bacteria; phylum Actinomycetota; class Actinomycetes; order S36-B12; family S36-B12; genus CAIXFB01. The sequence continues at coordinate 2,416 of JBIISH010000269.1, read as the reverse complement.
AATGCTGTACGTCCTCTCGGGTTCGGGAACCTTGTCCATCCATCAGGGTGGAGCACCTAGTTTCCACGAAATTGGCCCTGGTTCAGCAATCCAAATATTGGCCGGTGGCGAGTGGCACTTCTCAATGAGCGAGCCCGCCACGTTGCTCTCGTTCTTGGTGCCTGCGCCGGTGACTCCATATGCAACGGCATTGGTGAAGCCAGCCGCTCCGGTGATTGACGTAGCCGAGCTCGGCCAGCAAAACTCGGAGACCGCCACGTGCGATCGGCAATTCGAGGTGCTCTTTGATGCATCGAGAGGCAGTCGCGGAGCCACCATGTTCGTGGGGTTCATCCCCACTTCGGGTGCGCCTGAGCACTACCACCTCTACGACGAAATCTGCGTCATCGTTTCTGGTTCTGGCGTGCTGCACGCGCTCGGACGTGAACAGGTTTTAACTGCGGGCAGCGCTTTCCACGTCGCACCCCGGTTACTGCATGCATTGGAAAATCCCAACGATGAAGATCTGTGGGTGCTGGGTGTTTTTCGGCCGGAGGGCTCGGCGGCTGCGGCGTACTACCCCGATGGGCGACCAGCCCCGAACAATCAGGACTGACGATCACCCGCTAGTTGCCGAGTGAAAAGCCGGCCTCGATGTCAGCGCTATTGAATGTCCGGAAAGAAATATGGGTCTCGGTGGAGGTGACTCCCGGCACCTTCGCGATGCCATCTGTCACGACCCGGGCAACGTCTTCATGGGTGCGGACCTCAATCAACGCAACAAGGTCGATCTTCCCGGTGACCGAGTAAGCAGCATTGACGCCCTCAATGCGAGCGATGGCCTCGCCAGCCTCGTTGACTTTGTCGGGGGATACCTGCACAAAACACAGAGCGGTGATCATGGCAGTGAGTCTATCTATCCATTTACGTTGTGAACCCTCTCAACCTGCGCCCTGATATGAGCACAAGTTGCTCTGGCTAGAATTTGATCAGATTTGATCAGATCTTCATCAGAGTGCTCTTCACCGAGGGGATAGACCTGCAATGAGCGCCTCCGAAACCGCCAGCACAACCGGCACCCAGGTCCTTGTGCACCGCCGCGTGGCGTGGAATGAGACCGATGCAGCAGGGCACAACCACTTCTCAGCGGCCTTTCGGTGGATTGAAGAAGCTGAGCATGACCTTTACTTCGGGCTCGGCTTTGACATGTCGATCATCGACCGGGTGCCCCGGGTGCATATCGATATCGACTACTCAGCTCGCCTGTATTTCAATGACTCCATCACGGTGCGGGTCGTGGTTGAGCGGGTCGGCACCAGCTCGTGCACCTTGGCGTTTCAGATCAACAAGGAAGGCGGTCCGGTCGCGATTTCTGGCTCCTATGTGATCGTGCACGCAGCCAGCACGACGGACGGCTCGGCGCCGTGGCCTGCCGATATCCGTGCGGCCTTGTCCAGCGGGCAAGAAATCGTCGTACGCACGGTTTTGGACTGACCACCACAATGTCCGGCATCCAAGTTCGATCTTTGATAAATTTTGCCCATGCTTGAGGGAGTGCACGTAGAAACCGCCTCGCAGGTTGCTACCCGAGTACTCCTCGATGCCATAGTTGATGGCCGGATCCCGGCTGGATCGCCCTTGCGCCTGCAAGATATCGCCGCCCAATTGGGCATGAGCATGATGCCGATTCGTGAGGCCATTAGGGAACTCGCTGCTCTTGATCTGGTTGAAATTGAGCCCCGCAGAGGCGCTCGGGTGCGTGAGATGTCACTCACGGATCTCGAAGATACGTATTTCAGTCGTATTCACCTAGAGACGATTGCGGTATGGGAGGCGGCCAAGCGTTTCACGGCTGAAGATGCCGCACGAGCAGCAACCGCCCTAGCTGAGCAAGAAGCTGCGCAGGCAACTGGCGATCTCGTTCGGGCCCGCGATGCCCACGAGCGTTTTCACTTTGCTCTATATGAAGCCGCCCGGCGCCCGTGGTTGCAGCGCAGCATCTTGCCGGCCTGGCGCAACTCGGAGCGTTATCGGGTGGGTGCACTTCTGCTCGAGCAAACCAAAGCCGAACGGAACAGTCAGCATTCCCGGATTCTGGCTGCACTCATGGGTGGTGATGGCACTGCGGCAGTCACCGAGATGGCTGAGCACCTAGCGACTTCTGTGCGACACTCGATGGCTCATATGGATGGCCACGAAGACATCGAGACGCCGAGCGTGGCAGAGATTTTGACCCGGATCACCACCATGGAGCCGGCTAGCGAACTCCCGCTCGTGGGCGAGCCCTTAACAGCGGTGTAATGCTGGGATTCGCAGCGCGGAACCGCGATGTTCGAGGCCCAATTTGCGGTGTAGGGGGCCTGCTCGGACTGCGCAACCGTGATTTGGGCCTCCAACTGGCGCCTTCGCCCAGTCCGAAATGTCAACAACTGGTAAC
>JBIISH010000267.1:0-3022 GCA_044341115.1 Candidatus Nanopelagicales bacterium | reverse complement strand
ACCGGATCCACGCCCAGGTAGGTGCGGGCAAACTCAGTGATGTCGGGGAGCTTGGACTCGATCTGCTCCTTGGGAAGGTGCGTGAGGTCGAGGTAGACGTAGTCCTTGTTGGGACCAGCGCCGCGACCTTCGCGCACCTCTTGCACCATTGCCCTGGCGACCATGTCGCGCGGAGCGAGATCCTTGATGGTCGGGGCGTATCGCTCCATGAACCGTTCGCCACTTGCGTTGCGCAAGATGCCGCCTTCACCGCGGGCGCCCTCGGTGAGCAGCACGCCCAGACCAGCCAGACCCGTGGGATGGAACTGGTAGAACTCCATGTCCTCGAGGGGCAAACCCTTACGCCACACGATGCCAACGCCGTCACCGGTGAGCGTGTGGGCGTTCGAGGTGGTCTTGAACACCTTGCCAAACCCGCCGGAGGCGAAGATCACTGACTTTGCGCGGAAGATGTGAATCTCACCTGTAGCGAGTTCATAGGCGACCACACCGGCCGTTACTGGCACACCTGATTCCTCGTTCAAGATCAGGTCAAGAACGTAGAACTCGTTGTAGAACTCGATCCCAGCCTTGATGCAGCTCTGGTAGAGGGTTTGCAAAATCATGTGACCGGTGCGGTCGGCGGCGTAGCAGGACCGGCGCACTGCGGCCTCACCGTGGTTGCGGGTGTGGCCACCGAAGCGGCGCTGATCGATCCGGCCCTCGGGCGTGCGGTTGAAGGGCAGGCCCATCTTCTCAAGGTCAAGTACGGCGTCGATGGCTTCTTTGCACATAACCTCGGCAGCATCTTGGTCAACGAGGTAGTCGCCGCCCTTGATGGTGTCGAAGGTGTGCCACTCCCAGTTGTCTTCCTCGACGTTAGCTAGCGCGGCGCACATGCCGCCCTGAGCTGCACCGGTGTGCGAGCGGGTGGGGTAAAGCTTGGTGAGCACCGCGGTGCGGGCGCGGGTACCGGATTCGAGTGCCGCACGCATGCCTGCGCCGCCGGCTCCGACAATGATCACGTCGAAAATATGCGTCTGCATTGGAAACCCCTCAGTGTCGATCGGACGTGGTTGGTGTCGTGAATCAGCCGATATTTGGATCGAAGGTGAAGATGACCAGCGTCCCGAGAAGGATGATGAAGCCAGAGGCCGTGTAGAGCGCCATCTTGAGCCAGAAGCGCGTTTGGTTGCGCTCTGCGTAGTCGTTGATGATCGTGCGCATGCCGTTGGTGCCGTGCAACATGGCCAACCACAACATCGTGAGGTCCCAGATCTGCCAGAACGGAGAAGACCAGCGACCGGCCACGAACGCAAAGTTGATGCGCTGAACGCCACCGTCGAGGAGGTTCATGATCACCAGGTGACTGAGAACGAGAACCACCAAAATGATCCCCGAGATCCGCATGAATAACCACGAGTACAACTCGAAGTTACTGCGCTGACCTGAGCGTTTGGCACCAGAGCGGGGGGCGGAGATATCAAGAGTTGTCATGACGTGCTCCCGAACATGGCTTCGATGGTGTGCTTCATCATGAAGAACGTGCCGGGCAGCATCAGCGCGAACCAGATCGCCGCGATGACCCAGGTCATTTGACGCTGATAGCGCGGCCCGCGCTTCCAGAAGTCGATCAGGATGACCCGAAGCCCGTTGAGTGCGTGGTAGAGAACGGCACCGACCAGACCCACCTCAAGCACGTTCACGATGGGGGTCTTGTAGGTGGCGATGATGAGGTCGTAGGCCTCAGGGGAGACCCGAACCAAGGCTGTGTCAAGGACATGCACGAGCAAGAAGAAGAAGACCGAAACACCGGTGATCCGGTGTAGAACCCACGTCCACATGCCCTCGCCACCTCGATAGAGCGTGCCGATCGGGGTAATGACGGACACCGACTCCTCCAGATCCACGTTTCACACCACATACTGCGGCACACGCCCACCATGGCGCTATGAGGAGAGTATCGACCTTTTCGGGTGGTTGCGCTCGCCGTAGGCGTGAGCTGACAAGGTGGGATCGGTCACAGCGGACGGGGGGAGACCCGATCAGCGCCTTCGCGGGTCGCTCGAAGGATCTAGGGTTGCTGCCATGGCGGGTGAAACTGAATCAGGATTCCCATTCGAGACGGTGTACGAACCCGACGCCTTGAGGAACTGGGATCCGACGGTCGCACTGGGCCAGCCTGGGGAGTTCCCATTCACGCGCGGTGTGTACCCGACCATGTACACCCGCCGGCCCTGGACGATGCGGCAGTACGCGGGCTTTGGCACCGCGGCTGAGTCCAATGAGCGCTACCGGCAACTGCTCGCAGCTGGAACTACCGGACTTTCCGTGGCCTTTGATCTGCCCACCCAGATGGGTTATGACTCTGACCACCCGTTGGCGCACGGCGAGGTGGGCAAGGTCGGGGTGGCCATCGACTCCATCGAAGACATGAGGGTGCTCTTTGAGCAGATTTCCCTCGATGAGGTTTCTACCTCCATGACGATCAACTCCACCGCTGCAATCTTGTTGGTGCTTTACCAGTTGGTTGCCGAAGAGCAAGGGATACCAGCGAGCGCCCTCAATGGAACCATCCAGAACGACGTACTCAAGGAGTACATCGCGCGCGGCACCTACATCTACCCACCTGAGCAATCGCTGCGGCTGATCACCGACATTTTCACTTACTGCCGACAGGAGATCCCGAAATGGAACACGATTTCGATCTCCGGGTACCACATGGCCGAGGCGGGGGCCACCCCCGTTCAGGAGATTGCATTCACACTTTCTGACGGCATTGAGTATGTGCGCGCGGCAGTTGCATCTGGTCAAGATGTTGACGAGTTTGCGCCGCGGTTGGCTTTCTTCTTCGTCTCGCGCACCTCTTTCTTGGAGGAGGTTGCGAAATTCCGGGCTGCCCGCCGGATGTGGGCGAAGATTATGCGTGATCGTTTCGGGGCGAAGGACCCGAAATCGTGGATGCTGCGCTTCCATACTCAGACCGCAGGTGTGCAACTCACCGCGCAACAGCCCGAGGTGAACTTGGTCCGGGTGGCAGTGC
>JBIISH010000031.1:0-10821 GCA_044341115.1 Candidatus Nanopelagicales bacterium | reverse complement strand
AGTACACAGTGGTGAATAACTATGCGGCCGGGTCCGATAACCCGGAAAAGCTTCAACCTTTAGAGGTTCATGTCACTGGGCAACAGTGGCTCTGGTCATTTAGTTACCCGGAGCAAGATGGAATTTCCTCGGAGACCCTGTTCTTGCCGCACAACCGCCCCGTTGTATTCAAAGTGACGTCAAAAGATGTCATTCACAATTTTTGGATTGTGCCGATGGGTGTCAAGATCGATGCCAACCCAGGTGCGGTAACTCTCGCCGGAGTTACGCCAGACACTCTGGGCTCATTCCCGATCAGATGCGCGGAGTTGTGCGGAATGCACCATGCCTTCATGCAGACCCAAGCGGTGGTGCTCGATAAGGCCGACTGGAACAGTTGGCTCGCTTCGATGGGAGTGACATCATGACCACCACCACGGAAACTGTGGCCACGCCGGTGTACCCAAAGAATTTCTTGCGGTCCCTCCGGCGCCAGAACGTGTTCACGGCATTCGCCGGTGGCATCGTCGGTTTCTTGGTCATGCGAGTCGCGGCGAGTTTGTTTTTCCGCGGCGAGTTCTGGCATGGCGACTCAAACCGCATTATCACGGTAGCTTTCATCGGCTGGGGCGTCGGCTTCATGGCCGGTATTGGTGCTTTCAACGGCGTTTTCCGTTGGTTCGCCGGCAAGGATCTTGATCACGCAGAAGCCGAATACATGGCCGGGAAAGACCTCGGCGTCAAGCGCTATTTCCGCTACACCACCGATCACAAGGTCGTGGGTATTCAGTACCTCGTCGTGACGATGGTGATCCTCGCCATCGGCGGAACTCTCGCGATGCTGATCCGCACCCAACTCGGCATTTCGATGGAGTTGTTCAACCCCAACACATACAACTCATTCGTCGGCACCCATGGTGTCGCGATGGTCGTGGGCATGATCCTCGTTGTGACCGGACCAATCGGTAACTTCATCGTTCCGATGATGGTCGGTGCTCGCGACATGGCCTTCCCACGGCTCAACGCGCTCAGCCTGTGGCTGGTCGTCGCTGCGCTGATCCCGCTGGTGATGTCGTTGTTCATGGGCGGCATCCGAGATGGCTGGACGGTCTACCAGCCACTCGCCATCCAGGCGCCCCCAGGTGCGGTCGGTTACATCTTCTTCATCGTGATCTTCTCGATCTCAACAGCGGTCAGCAGCGTGAACTTGTTGGTCACGATCGTCAGGATGCGTGCACGCGGCATGACCTGGTCGCGCACACCGATCTTCGTGTACTCGGTCGCTGCGAGCGTTGGCCTCGCGCTGCCCTTCTTCCCGTTCTACATGTACTCGCAGTTGTTAGCACTATCCGACCGCACGCTCTCAACGAGCTTTTTCATACCCGAGCGCGGTGGCAGCGTCTGGCTCTACGAACACATCTTCTGGATCCTCGGCCACCCAGAGGTCTACGTCATCATCCTGCCGGGCATCGGTGCATGCCTGGAAATCATGGTCGTCTTCCTTCGAAAGCCGCTCTTCAGTTTCCGAACTGCGGTGGTGGGTATCGCGGGGATCGTGGCATTGGCTGGTCTGGTCTGGGCGCACCACATGTTCATGACGGGTTGGGCCCCGCTCGCGGGTTACCCCTTCATGATCTCCACGGAGATGATTTCTATTCCACTCAGCCTCATCGTCCTTGTGATGATCGGAACGATGTGGCGCGGCAAGGTGTGGACCCGTCTTCCGATGATGATCATCTATGCGGTGGTCTTCAACAAGATCATTGGCGGATTGACCGGCATCTTCCTCTCTGACGTTCCCGCCGACATGCACTTCCATGGATCGATGTTCGTCACAGCTCACTTCCATTACATGCTCATGGGTACCGGGCTCTTCGGCGCGATGGCGGCAATTGTCTTTTGGTTCCCGAAGATGACGGGCCGTATGTTCGATGAGAGGCTTGGCTCGATCGGCTTCTGGACCGCTTTCGTTGGCTTCCAAATCACCTTCATGGCAATGTTTGCCGCTGGAAACCTGGGTATGCCACGCCGGGTGTTCCAGTCTTCGGAGCTGTTCTTGCTCTCCAACCAGATCAGCACGGTCGGTGCTTACATGATCGGTGTCGGCATGTTGATCTTCCTTGCAGCACTGATCAGTTCATGGAAATCCGGCGTGCTCGCCTCGTCCAACCCGTGGGGTAGCCAGACACTCGAATGGCAAACGCCCACACCCGTGCCGCTGGAGAACTTCCCAGTTCTTCCCGTAGTTACCAGTGATCCCTACCAGTACGGCGTGCCCGACCCCTACCAGGTCGAACGCGATCTGGAGACCCAGAAGGAGCCGGTGGCATGAGCGCCCAGCCAGAGACCAACGAGCTTCGTTCACCCACTACCGGTGAGCCGATCGCGGTAGTTGCTCGTCGCAATTTGCTCGGTGTCCTTCTCTTGATCGTTGCCGACGTCTCAGGAACGATCGTGCTGTGCATGTCGTACCTCTACTTGCACTACCTCAATACGAACAAGTCATGGTTGCCTGAAGGCAAAGAATCCCTGTGGAACACCACGGGCATGAACATCACCTGGCCCGGCACCGTTCAGCCAGCAGTCGAGTGGCATTTCTGGGCGATCAGCGGCGGAATCCTGGTTTTGATGTTGCTCTTCTGGCAAGGTGTTCGGTCCTTGCGACGGGGTAGCAGCGCCACCATGGTCTCCGCGGCAGTCATAGTGACTCTGGGTCTCATCGGACTCTCGGTCGCCCAATACCTGCAGGTGCGGTCGTTCCCGTTCGATCCCACCGACGGCGGTTATGCATCCGCACTCACCGTGATTGGGATCAGCAACTTCTTGCACCTGTTGTTGTCGGCGTTCCTCGCCGCGGCGATCTGGAATCGCACCAGAGTCGGCCGGATCAGTCCAGAGAACCCATACCAAGCGACGCTGGTGGCAGTGTGGTTGACCTGGATCACCATCTCCAGTTTCATTCTTGCCTGCTTGACCTTCTTCCTGATCAGCCCGTCGACAGATCCCACGCTCTTCGGAACATTCGGCTCCTGATCGCACCAGTGCAGTGACATCGTTGGCTGATCGTCGGGGGATAACCCCTGCGCTGATCGCAGCGGCGGGGGTCAGCCTGGTTGTTCTGGTCATTGTTGCAACGCTGACTGGCATCACTGACTCACCGGTTGTTCCGGGGATCGCCGAACAAGATCCACTCCTGCGTTGGTCTCTTCCGATCATGCAGTGGCTGCGCGACCTCAGCGCTTTGCTCACGGTGGGATTTGTGCTTGTAGGGGGGCTGCTGGCGGCAGCGGTGGATCACAAGTTCCTCCGAATCGCGATGGCTTGGGCAGTGGTCTTTCTCGCAAGTTCTGCACTCCTGGCGTGGATCACGCTTGCTGATATTTATCTGCTGCCCGCAGCAGATGCACTCAACGTCAATGCCATCCGACTCTTTGTCACAGACACCATTCCTGGGCGGGTGGCGCTCTACCAAGTAGTTGCTCTCCTAGTGGCGTTGGCATTGATTGCCGTAGCTTCGACGCGAAAGCAATGCGCGATCGCCTTTGTGCTCGTGTTGACAGCGGCTGCGGCCCCCGCCTTCAATGGACATGCAGGGCTTGGTGGTGGGCATGAGTCGGCCACGGCAAGCCTCGCGCTCCACATCGCATCTCTCTCGGTGTGGGTGGGCGGATTGGTGGCAACAGCTGTTCTCGTGAGTCAGACCCAGCCAGATTTTGACAAAGTTGTCCGTCGATTCAGCACTATCGCACTCTGGTGCGTGATCATCGCCGCGGAAACCGGATTGATCAACGCCTCAATGCGTCTGACCACATGGCGATCAGTTTTCGACACCACCTACGGGCAACTGATCCTTGCCAAGTCACTGATTTTGATCATCCTGATTCTCTTCGGCTGGCAATTGCGCCGAAAAATTCTTCCTGAACTTTCAGCCACCAACCGCAAACCTTTTGTGATGGTGGCAATCACAGACATCGTCATCATGGGCATCGCACTAGCCCTTTCTGTTGTGTTGTCGCGCACGGATCCCAACGCGGTTTCCCAGACAGCAACGATGCCGCTGAGCTACTTCTGGATCGCCGTGATTCTCACCTCAGCCGGAGCGTACGGCTGGGCGATGTGGCTGGCGCACAAGAAGACTCCGTGGCCGCTTTGGCGCGCTGGCGCCTTCGCATTAGCACTAGTCGCCATCGCTGCCGGCTCGGCTGAATTCTCTGGCGAATACAGCCAGGTGGGTTTCGCTGTGCATGTATTGCAAACCACCTTGCTCACCTTTGTTGCTCCACTGCTCATAGTTGTGGCCTTACCTATGGTGATCGATACGCCGTTCGGAGGAGCCCTTCGAGCATTTCCCGAGGCAGTGGCCATCGGGTTGATTTTCGCGTTCTATCTCGTCATTTTCGGACCCCTCTACGACATCATGATGGTTACCCATGAGGGTCATTTAGTGATGCAGTTGGTGTTGCTCGCAGCAGGGTTCTTCTTTGTAGTTGCCGTAATCGGTCGTAGCGTGATTGCAATCGTGATCCCCATGGTTGTGTGGCCATTCATCTTGATTGCCTACCCGACACCTCAGGCATTGGCTAATGTTGTGCTCACGGAATTGGTCCTCGTCGTAATCCTGATTGCGACAGTGCGTGTAGGTAAGCACGTCAGGGATAAGGAGGTGAACCATGAGCGAGCAGCTGCCGGGAACCACGCGTAAGCGAACTAAGGGCCAACAGTTCTGGCAATTGCATGTGCCCCTCGTTGTCTGGCTGGGGATATGCGCATTTGCAACGGTGGTCGTCTACAACCGTGCCTTGGATGGCTCGGAACGTGCATGGAACTACACCATCCAATGGCCACTCTTCGGAGTCTTCGCAGTCTTCTTGTGGTGGCGCCTCCTGAACGAGAAGTCAGTCACGCGAACCGTGGTTGAGTTTTATAAGAAGCGCACCGAGCAGATCAGTGCTGAGGCTGCTGATCCGGAGTTAAAAGCCTGGAACGAGTATGTGCGAGAACTCAAGGATCAAGAGCAAGAAGTTAAGGAATAACTTTTCCCGGCACCTCGCGGTAGCCCACGCCCACCACAACCGGAACCTGCGTGGGTGACTTGCCAGTCACGACCACCTTGTAAACACCCTTCATGGATGACCCACTCAATCGAGCAAGGTACAGATACTTAGTCTTCGAGTAGGGCTCAAAGAACTCGGTGCGCTCGGTGATCGGCAGAGCCGTGCGTTTGCCGGCGGGATCGATGATGGTCACGACGGGCAAAGCCGATGTGGAAAGACGATTTGCTGGCGCCTGATCGGGAATAAGAAGCTGAACCTCGAGACGCTCCCCGCTTTGCATCCCCACCCTGAATCCACGCGTCTGGCCTGTGCGCACATCGGCGTACACAGCAAAAGAAACAGTCCCATCAACAAGCAACGGACCACGAGCTGGGGTTCGATCAGCCGCAGTGAGTTGAACTGGTTGATGGGCGTGAGCTGGGGGAATAGCGCCAAAAAGCGTGAAGCACACGGCAAAGGCCGCGACGCCAACTGATGCTGTGCGCCAAGACAGGGGTACCCGCATCCAACGAGTATTGCACGCTCACTTGCACTTGCATAAGGGTATGAATTGGCCGATTGTTAAGCAGTGAGCGCATCAGGTGAATCCCTCAGCAACGAACGGTTGATCTCTTTGCTCAATGAGGTCGTTGCGATGGGGGCACCTGCCCAGCGTGACCACGCCCTCGAACTGCTTGAGCGCCTTGACGGCGGAGCCGATTCCGTAGAACTTGAGGATTCGGCCTTAGAGCTCCTTGATGCATTCCGCAACGATCCGTATCTGTGGCGATGAGGGATCAGGGATGGTGGGAAATCGTGAGCTGCTAGCCCTTCTTGACCTTGACCTTCATGTAGCGCGTTGAACCGTTGCCGAGGCTCAGCTTCACCGGGTAGTTGCCGGCCTTGACGAAGGTCAGTGCAGGCAACGTGAGGGTTCCGTCAGCCTCGACATCGGTGGCAGGCAGTGTCGTCCAGGTCTTGCCGATCTTCACGCGAGCAGTGACCTTGCTGCCTGCGGGCAGGGACGGAATGTTTACCAGGGTGGTCTGACCGGTGGCAGTGGTCACCTGGGGAGCTTTGCTCTCGGTGCGGGCTACCACTTTGGAGTTGCGTTCCACGATTGCGGACTCAGCAGTGCCGACACTGAGTGCGCCGCCGCGGTCGGAGGCTGTGACTGGCACGACCGCCTTCACTGCGGGTGCTGTGGTGGTCTCCCAGCTCTGGGTCGCTGTCGCAGCAGCTGGCTGGTCCTTGGCTGGGGCGATCGTGATGGTTGCGGAGGTGCTCTCTGTTCTGCCGTCCATGTTCGCGTAGCCGGTGACGGTGTAGGTACCCGGATTCACATACACATGCGACGTGGGAAAGCGGTCGAGTGACTTCAGGTCACCGGAGTTGCCGAAGCCGGTGCCATCGCCGAAGTCGACGTAGAAGATCGCCAGCGATGCGTAGGGGCCAAGGGCAGAGATGATCGGGCTGAGATTGAAGGAGGTTGCGGTACGGGCTGCACCGGGGGTGATCTCCAGGCCGGGGATTCTCGAGATGTCGAATGCGGTCTCCTCGCTTGGAACCTGACCGGTGCACTCGGGGGGAAGCGCGCCGGGGGCATAGCGGGAAGGCGTGCAGTCAATGGCTCCCGGGGGCATCTGCGACATTCCGGGAGGAACGATTGTGTTCTCCGCTAGCGCGGGCACTGCCGCCCAGATCATGGAACCCGCGAGGAGCGATGCTCCGACTATCAGCGCTCGATGCCGACGTACAGGATTCATGGAGTGATCTCCGATCGTGAAGGTCTCGTACCCCGGGTCTGATTGCGGACGTTACTCCCATCCGTGTGCTGTCCTGCTAAGCCACCTCGTCAGTGGGTGCATGAATGTGCTCAGTAGGAAATCCCAGTTTGCGATCGGCACCTAGCTGGTGGGTAGGGACTGTTCTGGAATTTCTGCCCATCGTCGTATCCCACCGACAGACAGTATTCGTGCTGCTCAGGACGATCCGGTAGGTATCGCCGGCTGGCCTCGAGTGCACCTTGGATCAGCCCAAGGTCCTCTCGCAGGTATCTCCACCCGTGGTGTTGTTGGGCCATTGCGCCCACCCGGGTTTGTATCCGACTGGGCATTCGGTCTCGGATGTGGCGCGACCTATCGATTGCTGCCACGGGATCGCCCTCTCACCCGAATTCTGCGAGGGGACTGGCTCATCGGGGTAATAGGCATAGCTTTGGTTGTTGCAGACGAATCCGCCGGAACCTGAGTTCGGCCACGCGGCCCAACTCGTCACCCACCCGTCGACGCACGTGCTCGAAGCGCTCTCGCGACCCGTTGACTTGTGCCAAATGGTCAGATCACGCTCAGAGGTCGAGAAGATGTCAATGACGACGGTGGCGTGCTCGATAGGTGGTCCAAGAATGCTTCCAAATATCCCTACGGTGTATTGACCGGCAGGTAGCCCAACCGAGTTACCGGAGGTGTCTTTAACTGGGAAGCCAGGCATGACGACCACCTCGAAAGTCCCTACCTCCGGGGGAAAGGTGTACTCATAAGAATCGGACGAGCTGCACGTTGACGTTCTCCCCGGACATACGTAGGCGACTGTGTTTGTTGTTGATGCCACATTCGATGTGATCGTTACGGTGCCAGTGCCCGATGTTGTGATGACCGCACAACCCGTTGCGATCACCGCAACTGCCAGTAGTCCCGCTGCTAGGACAGCACTTTTGCCCGGGCGTGACTTCATTGGGCTCCCCGATTGCTTCTTGGACTGTGTCGCCCAAAACTACATGGTGTGTCCTGTGCCTTCACAGGTAGATCCGCTACGTGGTGCGCAGCGCGATCACACGATCCTACTTGTCGCCACACACACCGATGAAAGCTGGCCGGTGAATGTCACCATGTCGCCGGAAGGAACTCTCCGCGAGTCAACTTCCATGCAGGCGTAGGTGGCCTTATCTGTAGTCGTGGAGCAGGCCTCTTTGGAAGGCACTGGGGCGGCGGCTGCAGAGGCCGCGAAAGCCACAGGAAGAGCGAGGATTGCGATAACCGACATCACGGAAGCTTTTCTCATGACGCCATGCTTACTCATGTGCGGAGAGATTGTGCCGTGCGCCTTGAGGTTTAGGAATCCCTGCATAGCATCATGCACGCATACAGCTTGGCTCCGTCACGGTTTGGCGCTGGTATTAACCGGGATTGCAGACGGTGATGATGCCACCTTCAATCTCGACGTTGAGGCGCCCCGGATTTGAATCCATTGTTGCCGCGAAGGATTCTCCGTCTTCTTTAATGATGCGAAAGACGTAGCCTCGATCTTCAGCTGCTGCGCGTGCTTGATCAGTCGTCGCACCATCGGCAACGAGGGTGTCACATAGCGCTTGAACTTTCGGCAGTTCCTCGGGGCCATAGATGGGTGTGTCAAACGTGCCGATGTTTTCCACAACAGTGAACTCAATCGAGCTGTTATCGGTATTCAATGTGAGTGTGTCTTCAGATGTGGTGATTTGTGGCGAGGCGTTGATAAACGCGGAAAGCCACTCATCTTGGAGCATGAGTGGTTCTTCGCACATCATCATGCTGCTGGCCAAGGCTGACGATGTGGTGAGTCGACCGTCGTCGATGGTGGCACTGCCAAATAGCGTGTTGCACCCTGCGTTCACTGAGATGCCGTCTTCTGTGAAGGTGAGGGTGATGGGGGTTTCTGTGGCAAGGGGTCGCTGAGATCCGTTCTCCTGAATATCTGTGGAGCTGTAACTCAAGGCAACCAAGTCCGCGAAGGTGACATTGCTGGTACCTGAAGTTGAATTCCCGCATGCCGCGAGGGTGAGCATTAGGCCACATCCAGCCAAAGCGATCGTTGCAGTGTGGTGCAAACGCATGTCTGATCCCTTCATCCTCTTCTGAGCAAACCACGGATTTAGCGCTTACGAGGAACAGCCCGATCTTTTTGGCTGGTTATATTTCTGACAAGCTGGTCAAAGCTTTCGATTACAGGAAACTCGTCCGCTACTAGGCTCCCGATGTGAATAGACGTACCAAGATCATCGTGATGTCCCTCGCCGTGTTGGGTGTTCTTGCCCTGGTGGGAGTCGCCATCGCAGCAGGAATCCGCTCGATGGTTGATGACAGCCGTGCCCAGATGTACGACGGACGCCTCGTGGACGCGGACTATTGGACAGATGAACCCCAGATCCTCTCGGCCGGCTTCGGATTTGACGGCGTCATCAGTGCACCGGCCGATGATGAACAAACCTCGGTTGACGCAGGAGCTGCGTGGGACGAGGCACTCGTGTGCACCAAGGATGGTGGACCCGCTGACTCCGACCGAAGCAGCCTTGCCCTTGCGTCTGGCGTTTCTCTGGGGACTCTGGTCGAGAATGGGGCTGAGATTGAGTTCGTCGACGGTCTCCCAGTTGTCTTCAGTTGGCCTGTGCGAACGGATACTCTCCGACCGTCGCAGTTCCGTTTCACCCTGAACAATGGCGAGCAGCCTCGCGCCGACGTCATCACCATGACTCCGAACTTCGAACTCAGCGAGCGCAACACCGTGGTGATGTTCGCCGACCTAGGAAACCGAGGTTTGCCTGACGAACCGGATGCTCGTTACCCAGTGAAGTTGGAGATCGTCCCTGCCAGTGATGGGACCGAACTCATGCTGGCGGGTCCTCAAGGAGATGTTGTTGCGACGGGCCTGACGTATGCGACGGACAACACGCCTTACGTCACTGGCCCGACACTCGTGGGCGCAAAGCTCAATCGGGTCGACAACGAAGTTGGGGGTGAGGGCCCGGTGGGTGCCTTTGGAGACGGCACGATGCCCAACGATGAGAGGACGCTCTTCGGGGATTCCGGTGACTTCAGGTTGCGGATGCTGACATCGGGCGGCTTCTCTCCAGACGGAGTTAGGGGCGTGCTGCCGACCGACTTCGAGTCCTTCTTCCGCATCCATGCGCAGGGAACCGACGGAGCGAAGGTCGTCATCGATCGGGTCGGTGAACCAGTCGAGGTGAGCGGGGGCACCCTCACTGTCATCGGTATCTCAGATCTTGGCCGGCCTGAAAGCACTGAGGAAGGTGTGTTCTTCGATGACTGCTACTCCGAGGATCGGGACAACTACCTCGACATCATCCTGTCCGGTGACGAGGCTGCGGCGCGAAGCATCACCGATCTGGAGATCCCCTCTCTCGAAGGTGGGTATGCAGCGTTCTACAACCCTGGTGGCCCAGGTCAAACGCCCACACCCGGGGTTCGGTACACAGCGCCCGGACCGCCGAGGATGCAGCCGGTGACTATCGCCCTTGATGATCCGATGCGCGTGACTCGTGAGTGAGCAGTGCACTATCGAATCCTGAAAGGTGACCCAGAAGTAACTGGGATCAGTTCAGTCTGATTGCGTGAGGCATCTGAAATTCCGGATTCCTATATAACGCAACGGCTATCAATCGTGGCCCCGAGATGATTCGAACATCCGACACAAGGTTTAGGAAACCTCTGCTCTATCCCCTGAGCTACGGGGCCGGGGCGTCAACCTAACCGTCTGCATAACCCTACAGGTCGGGAAAATCAGGC
This sequence comes from Candidatus Nanopelagicales bacterium, assembly GCA_044341115.1. Classification (GTDB taxonomy): domain Bacteria; phylum Actinomycetota; class Actinomycetes; order S36-B12; family S36-B12; genus CAIXFB01. Next base: position 251 of record JBIISH010000031.1, on the reverse strand, counting down.
TGTCGTGATTCAAATGTTAGCGATGGTGGCATAGCGATGTGCCCGTGCAGGTCATCTTTGAGTGTTGGTGGTGCAGGTCAATGGAGTTTGAGTCGTTTTGGGGGTCGGTGAGTTGATCTGTTGAGCAGGGGCTGTTGGGGTGTGGCTGTCACGTTTAGCGTCGGAGGCGAAGACGTCGGACCAAATCGTCGTCACGCATCGCAGAGAAAATGTGAATCATTCCAATGAGGCATCCGGACAGGGTGGCCATC